>DUKC01000101.1 GCA_013329495.1 Thermoplasmata archaeon | reverse complement strand
AAAAAAGCTGGAGGAGGAAAGACATATGGCATTGATTATTCGGAAGATTGTGTGGCGGTGGCTAGGAAGATCAATAGGAGACTTATCAAGGAGGGACGGGTTGAAATCCTTCACGGTTCTGTAGCATCTCTGTCTTTCCCCAATGATTCTTTTGATCTGGTAACGGCTGTAGAAACCTATTATTTCTGGCCAGATTTGATCAAGAATCTTAGAGAGATACGCCGCGTATTGAAGCCTGGAGGATTTGTGATACTCATCAATGAAGCGTATCGGCATGATAAATTTGAGGAGAGGAACGCAAAGTGGGCAAGAATGGGTGATTTTATTTATCATCTACCAGAGGAGTTCAGAGAATTCCTGGGAGATGCGGGCTATTCTTCAATACAAATTGATGTACTTGAAAGTAAAAATTGGATCACTGCCATAGGAGTAAAAAAATAAAATATAAAAACTTTACAGCATGTCAAGAGAAGACTTCAGCCGAAAAATAGAGGGGGGGCCTCAATGGTAACTCCAAAACCGTTGAAATGTTCTTAAAATAAGGGGCTAAGAGATGAATAAGATAAATGTAAGGGGGAATGGGGATAAAGAGTGGCAATTACAAAAATCTAAATCGGAAATAAATAATTAATGATTAGAAAATTTAGAGGTGATGATCCATGGTAAATATAGAGAGCGAGAGGAGGAAGCGGAAATGAAAGAAGAAGAAGAAGAAGAAATAAAGAAAGAGGTGAGAAAAGGTTATGCCAGAATAGCCAAAAAAAGGAGTTGTTGTCGCACGCATGTGATTTCCTGTTGTGGGGGTGCAAACTTGGCAGAAGAGACAAGCAAAAGGATAGGGTATGAAGATGAAGAACTCGAATCCGTTCCAGAAGGAGCAAATCTCGGACTTGGATGTGGAAATCCCATTGCACTAGCATCTCTGAAGAAGGGAGAAACGGTTGTTGACCTTGGCGCAGGCGCCGGCTTCGATTGTTTTCTTGCAGCAAACAAAGTTGGAGAAAAAGGAAAGATTATTGGGGTGGACATGACACCCGAAATGGTAGAGAAAGCCAGAGAGAATTCCAAAAAAGGCAATTACGAAAATGTGGAATTTAGGTTGGGAGAAATTGAGAATATGCCTGTCGCCGACAATTCTGCGGATGTGGTGATTTCTAACTGTGTGATTAATCTCTCGCCTGACAAAAAAAGGGTATTTAGAGAGGCATTTAGAGTGTTAAAATCGGGAGGAAGGTTGATGGTGTCTGATATCGTCTTGCTGAAAGAACTTCCGGGACACATAAAAAGTTCCACCGCAGCATACATCGGCTGCATTTCAGGCGCGATAATGAAAGATGAATACATAGACACGATGAAGGAGGTTGGTTTCCGTGAAGTGAGGGTAATGGATGAGACAGTTTTTCCTATTAAGTGGATGGGCAATGATCCAACATCAGGGGTAGCTATTAATAAGACAAGCATGCCAAAAGAGAATTTAAAGGAGATTGGCAATTCGGTTGTCAGCATAAAAGTCGAGGGAAAGAAAATAAAATGAGGAAAACGGACTTGGGACAACACCAGACGATACAGCTCATCTCACTCACTTCATCCGCTTAGATTTTGCTGCACTTTGACAACAGAATACCTACAAAAAGCGCCTCAAAAGCTCTCCGCTCCAAATACTTTTGCAAGACTGATTACATATTCCGCCCTTCCTGCTTTTATCATCGGCTTTCTTCAGGAGCATGTTTCGTTTCCGACATCCCTTGATTAGGTGGAGGTGTCTTATTGAATCTAAAAGTTTACTTAACAGTTGCAAAAACTTGATAAACACCGGGAATAATAGGTGTAATGGCAAAAACAAAAGGATAGCAGGGTGAAAAATGAAAGGGGTAGTTCTAATTGCATTAAAGGAAATGGTGCAGAAGAATTTTGGGGGAGACAGATTAGAAGAGGCATTAAGGAAAGCTGGAATTAATAAGGAGTTTTCAGTCCTTCCAACGTCGGACATCGACGATCAGGTTTTTTTAAAAATTCTTAATTCAGTCTGCGAGGTTCTAAACTTGTCCCTTACTCAGGCAGCAGAAGCATTTGGTGATTATTGGATCAATGTGTATACACAAAAGGTATATGGCCTTTTTTATAAAGGTGCAAAAACGGCAAAGGAGTTCCTGTTAAAAATGGATTCGGTCCATGTTACCACTACAAAAAGTATGCCTGATGCTCATCCGCCAAGATTCGAGTATGAGTGGAAGAATGAAAAGGCTCTGATTATGAAGTACAAATCCCAACGAGGCCTAATTGATTTCATGATTGGATTAATTAAGGGAGTTGGCAAATTTTATAGGGAAGACCTAGGAGTAACCAAACTTGGGAATGACCAAGTTGAAATTGTTTTCCCTTAGCCCCATTGCCACTCTATGAATAGGACATTCCTCAAAACTCTTTTCTTGCTTGGAGCTATGGAAGATTTCCTGAAGCCTTAATTAAGAGGTGAAACGAAATCTTTAAAAAAGCATGAAGGTATAACGCCGTTAAAAAGGAGATGATGCGAAATGACTAAAAGATTGCAGGTCTACAAGTGCGAGATTTGCGGAAACATCACGGAGGTCTTGCACGAAGGAAAAGGGAGGCTCGTGTGTTGTGGACAACCGATGAAGCTTCTGGAAGAAAAGACGGAAGAGCAAGGCAAGGAGAAGCATGTGCCAGTTATGGAAAAAACGAATAGGGGGATAAGAGTCAAAGTAGGTTCTGTCCCACACCCGATGGAAGAGAAGCACTACATAGAATGGATAGAGGTAGAGGCGAAGGATAGATCAGCTAGAAAGTTTTTGAATCCAGGGGAAAATCCTAATGCAGAATTCGGGATTGACGGGAATGTCATTCAGTTAAAGACATATTGCAACGTTCATGGTTTGTGGGTTAATGAGGAGGTGTAAAAATGAGAAGTTTAAAGGGAACGCAGACAGAAAAGAATCTCCTGGTGGCCTTTGCGGGAGAATCTCAGGCAAGAAACCGCTACACATACTTTGCATCTCAGGCAAAGAAAGAGGGCTATGAGCAGATAGCCGCAGTGTTTCTGGAGACCGCGGATAACGAAAAGGAGCACGCTAAAAGACTCTTCAAGTTTCTGGAGGGTGGCAATGCTGAAATTACAGCTTCATACCCTGCAGGTGTGATTGGAGTTACAAAAGAGAATCTCAAGGCCGCGGCGGCCGGGGAAAATTATGAGTACACTCAAATGTACCCTGAGTTTGCTAGTGTTGCCGAAGAAGATGGGTTTCAAGTAATAGCATCAGAATTGAGAGCAATAGCAATGGTGGAAAGACAACATGAGAAGAGGTATCTGGCTCTTCTCGAGAACATTGAAAAAGATAGAGTTTTCAAGCGTGAGAAAGTTGTAAAGTGGAAATGCAGAAACTGTGGATATATCCATGAGGGTACAAAAGCGCCTGAGAAGTGTCCGGCATGCGCACATCCCAGAGCTCATTTCGAATTGTTGGGTGAAAATTATTAGAAAAAGAGCGTTGTCGTCCAATGCAGTGTACAGGACCAACTTCGTCTGCCCGAATTTCGGCTTTACCGAAACTTTGCGTATGCTTGGAACATCGATCGAATTACTTACGCATTTCCCAGAAAAGGGGACGAGTACCGAATGAAGAACACAAGGTTAAAAAGACAGATTGAGTTTATTGTCGAGATTGATAAATTGAAAAATGTTTATCGACAAACTTTTTTAATAAACGGTTCAAGAAAAGAAAATGATGCAGAACATTCCTGGCATTTAGCCATGATGGCAATTCTACTCTCGGAGTATGCTGAGGAAAAGAAAATTGATATCTTACGGATTGTAAAGATGGTTTTAATCCATGACCTGGTAGAAATTGACGCAGGGGATACGTATTGCTATGATGTTGAAAAAAATAAATCTAAGAAGGAACGTGAAAAGAAAGCAGCAAATCGATTGTTCAGATTACTGCCAAGAGACCAGGGTAAAGAATATCTGAGATTATGGGGAGAATTTGAAAGAAATGAAACACCCGAAGCTTGTTTTGCAGCTGCTCTTGATAGACTGCAGCCTTTAATACATAACTACCTTACTGAAGGCAAATCATGGATAGAGCATGGAGTAACTAGTGGCCAAGTAATAGCAAGAAATAAGCATATCAAGAAAGGTGCTCCAATCTTATGGGATTACGCAGAACAGATAATTAGAGATTCAGTTAATAAAGGGTATTTGGTTAAATAGAGATAGTTTTAGTGAACAATAGGAATAATAACAATATGGACAATATAGGCAGTTAGGTGTAAAGGAATATATCGGACCGAACCCTTAAAAATTTAGTTACAGATCTAGGAGTGTTCGAGGCACTTCGTATAATTTGGTGCTGACATTTCGCTACCTTTGGCCACTTAGCCTTTGACTCCCTTCATTTGGCACTAGCCTTGCGAACCGACATTTCATTTCATACCAACTGGGTCGGATAGAAAAGGACATAAATGCCAACTACGTTAAAGCCATTAGTTGCAAACAGAAGCAGGGTTAAAAGATGATTACAATTGAATACATACTCTTAGGAGCTTCTATACTGTTGATTCTCAGCATAATCGCCAGCAG
>DUKC01000008.1 GCA_013329495.1 Thermoplasmata archaeon | reverse complement strand
GCCCGCCCAGATTTGAACTGGAGTTACCAGCACCCCAAGCTGGAAGGATACCAAGCTACCCCACGGGCCCATTTTGTTACGATGCGTTGCTCTATGGACCGGTCGGGATTTGAACCCGAGGCCTCCACCATGCCAAGGTGGCGATCTTCCAGCTGATCTACCGGCCCTCTCATTAAGGTGCCTATTATAAAATCTTTGTTCATAAATCTATCGATAATCCCCTCCATAGTTCCTCCTTTAAATCCTTTTCAACGACTTCCTTTTCCATTCCATTCTCCTTTTTAAGAATCCATCCCTTTCCTGTTATTTTCCCTATGACGCTAGTTTCGATGCCTCTACTTTCCAGCAGTCTAATCAGTTCAGCCGTCCTTGGTTTTTTGCAGGTTAGCAATAACACACCACTAGATATAAGATTCAAAGGTTCAATGTCTAACTGCTTGCAAATTTTTTGAGTTGCTTTTGAGATGGGTATGTTTGATTCATTCACCTCGAATCCACTTTTTGAGATTTTTGCCAGCTCAACCAAACCTGAGATTACACCTCCTTCTGTTGGGTCGTGCATCGCAGTAATCAGTCCCATTTCGTTTGCAAGCAAAGCCTCCCTTACCACTGAAAGTTCTTTAGAAAATTTCTTTGCTTCCTCGAGCCATCTCTTTTCTACAAGTCCGAGCAAAGAGTCGTATCTTTCAGTCGCGAGAATTGAGGCCCCTTCCAATCCAGCATGTTTGGTCATCAAAATCGCATCTCCCTCATTTGCCCCTCCCGGAAAAAGCGTCTTCTTCTTATCTACTACGCCTACCATTGTCCCGCTTATTATCACATGTTTAACAACCTCTGTGATTTCTGTGTGACCTCCAATCACTGAAATTTTTAACTCCTTCGCTGCCCGATCTATCTGTTCGCAAACCCTTTTCAGCAGATCGACTGAAGAAGGTTTTGGTAAAAAGAGCGTTGACAAGAAATAGCGGGGCTCGGCTCCGCAAATCGAAACATCGTTCGCATTGATGTGGATCGCATACCATCCCACCTTTTGTTTTGCACCTATCAGAGGATCTGAACTAACAACGATATTTTTCTCTCCAACTCCAACAATAGCTGCGTCTCCCCCTATCTTCGGTCCCACCAAAACATCTTTCGATTCAAAACCGCGATACCGAAAAACCACTTTTTCCAAAATCTCATACGAGATCTTTCCTGTTGATAATTCCATTTGAAGTCACGCTCGATGTTTTAATGTCCATTCATATGCATTGATCAATCTTTTAGTGCATTTCTCGGGAGTCAAGCCTTCTACCGTTTCTTTTGCATTTTTTATCACCCGATCCCCCCTTTTAATTGTTCTGATTATTGAATCGGCGCAATCTCTCGGATCAAAGGGATTAAAAAGAAAGCCGTTCCATCCCTCCTTTATTATTTCTGGAAAAGGAGATGAGTTTGCTGCGGCAACTGGTAAACCCGATGCCATAGCCTCAAGCAAAACTATGCCTTGAGTTTCAAATGTCGAAGGAAAAGCGAAAGCATCGGCCGAATGGTAATAATCAACCAGTTCATCATCTGGGACGAATCCTGTGAACACGAAATTATTTGCGAGCCCCAACTCTTTGACCTTTTCTTGCAATTCGTTTCTAATGGGTCCCTCGCCGACTATAAGAAAGAGGGCATTAGGCATTGACTTTAAAACCAGGGGCGCAGCAGATACCAGTAGCCCCAAATTCTTTTCTTTCACAATTCTTCCCACATAGAGTACGATTTTCCTGTCTTCTGCGCCCAAGCTCTTTCTTATTCTGCCTCTGTTCCCTTCGCAAAATCTTGAGGCGTCCACCCCAGTTGGAACAACAAATATTTGCCTAATGTCCTTCGACTTTGTTTGTTTTTTCAGTTCCTCTGCTCTGGAGCTAGTCGGAACGATAACAGCATCGCATCTTCTCAAGTACCACCTGAGTAGGTTATCCGCGATAGGTTCTGTAATTAGTTCGCTAGGTTCTTCAAGTGGAAGATAATGAACTATGTCGGGAATGTATGTGTGGTAAGTAAAAATAAGCGGCAAATCAAGTTTGTAAGAAGCAGCGACTCCTCTCAAACCAAGTGGTCCAGGAGAATGAGAATGAAGCAGATCTATTTCAAGCTCTTTTATTAGCTGTGTGGTTCTTTGATAAAAAGGGGTGAGCTTTAGAGCTAATTTGTATGAAGTGTATCCTTTCACTGGCTTTGATTTATAATAAAATATTCCCTCCTCAAAATCATTTTTTTCTTCTTTGGATGGAGCAAAAACGTACACTTCGTTCCCCCTTTTGACCAGCTCCTTTTTGAAGGATAGAATGGAATTTACTAATCCATCTCTGGCAGGGAGCCATGTCTCTGTGAACATTCCTATTCTCATTTTTCTTCTCTCTTCTTTACTAACCTTTTCTATATCAAGCAAAACAGTTTATATTAACATGTAGCTCTTTTTATAAAGGCTTTTGTATGGGGGGTTTATTTTCTTCTTTCTATTTTAACCCAACAGGTTTATAAATGTTATTTTATTTTTGTGCATGGTAACCATGGAAGAATACGATGTGCTAGTTGTTGGTGCAGGTCCAGCAGGGTCAAGTTGTGCAAAGGCAATAGCTGAAAAAGCAGGCAAGTCCGTGTTGCTAATTGAAAAGAGGCAAACGCCTGCATCTGCTTGTGCTGGAGGTATTCCGGCATACCACTTAGAAAAATTGGGATTAAGTATACCTAAAGAAGTCATATTGGAAGAAATTCATGAGGGAGTAATCCTTTCGCCTTCTTATTCATTGATTATTGACGAGAGCATTTTCGATTCAGGCCCTGCGGGTTTCATAATAAATAGGAAAAAATTCGATCAATGGTTAATAAAAGAAGCAATTTCTTCAGGAGTGGAATACAGAAATAACACGGATTTCTTGCATGTCAAGGACGAGATAAAAGCTAAAGTGTGCGTTGATGCCTCAGGAGTATCACGCGTGGTGGGAAAAGCGAACGGCTTTCAATTCAATTCAAAGCCTAACGATTTGGGTGTCGGTCTTCAATATACTGTCGATCTGCCAGATAGTTTCGATCCCCATAGGGTTTACTTTTACCTCAATGCGCAGAAAATACCAAGGGGATATTTTTGGATTTTCCCCATAAACGAAAAAAGATGCAAGATTGGAGTGGCAATAGCAAAGGCGACAAATGCGAAACTACCCGCTATAAAAATCCTCAACAAGTTTGCAACTGACTTGGGCTTTAAAATTGACACTCCCTATGAGAGGTTAGGGGGTTTGATACCTCTTGGCAGATGTGTTAAGAGTACGCAGCCCAACATTTTTTTGATAGGAGATGCAGGAAACTATTGTTCCCCTTTGACCGGTGAAGGTATATACTATGCGATAAAAAGTGGCAGAATTGCAGGTGAGGTTATTGCGTTTGATAAGGGTGTAAAATTTTTCAATAAGCTAATTAAAAAATCACCCAGAAAATCGATAAGCTGGCAGTATCGTGCTAAGCGAGTTTTTTACTCGCTCAACAACAAAGATTTGGATGGGCTTGTTAAGGCAATTGGAAACTATGAAATTG
>DUKC01000119.1:755-5110 GCA_013329495.1 Thermoplasmata archaeon | reverse complement strand
TGGAAATCTTGAGGATTTTAGACTGGTAGGAGGATTGGACGTCCATAAAAACAAAGTGTTTTTTACAGTCTCGGAGATGAATTTAAAAGAGAATGACTACTTCAGCAGAATATATGTCTACGACGGAAAGAATGTTAAGCAATTTTCCTCAGGACCGAAGGACAGCAACCCAAAGATTTCACCAAACGGAGATTTTGTCATTTTTGCATCAGAAACAAAAAAGGTGAATGAGCTTCGCATGGCACCGGCAAGGGGCGGAGAGAGCAGAGTCATCACCAGATTCAAATGCAGAATAGATGATTTTGAAATTTCACCTAATGGAAGGAGTGTGGGAGTACTCTCTCCAACCGATTTGGAAAAAAAGGAAAAGAAAAAACAGGGAGAGGATGTCCATATTATTAAGGAAATCCCATTCTGGTACGATGGTCTTGGTTGGATTTATGGTAAAAGAGAGCACGTCTTTTTGGTTGACACAGAAAGCGGTAGAAAAAGGGAGATAATGAGAGGAAAACTAAGGGTTGTGTCTTTCAAATTCATGCCAAATAAGCCTGAGATATGCTTCATGGCACAGGAAGACAGGGAAAAAAAACCTTTGATAAGTGATCTGTTTGTTATCGACTTAAGGAATGAGAAAATAAGAAAATTGACAGATTCGACCATGCTCCTTGACTCTTTAGAGATAATCGACGACAAGAGATTGGTTTTGAGAGCGAAAAACTTGGAGAGAGGTCATTCTTCGAACATGCACATCTATCTTTTCAACATTGAAACTGGAGAGATGAAAAGATTAACTCAAAAGCTGGACAGGTATGCTAAAAATTTGCTGAATTGCGATGTAAGAATCGCTTCGAGAAATCCCCTAGTTTACAGAAATGGGTGGGTGTATTATCTAGCCACAGATGGCCCCAGAGCAAGTATTTTCAGAGTTGGTCTTGAAGGAGAAATAGAGAGGGTTGTTGGAGGGGACAGAAGCGTCGAAACCTTTGGGATTGGAAACTTTTTAGCTTTTATAGCACAAAACTCCACAGTCCCAACAGAACTTTACATGGTGAAAAGCGATAGGAGTGAAAATAACAGATCTAAAGAAAAGATTGGGGAAAGGAGAATTACCAAATTTAATGAGTGGAGTGAAGAATATGCCCTTTCAAAACTGGAGTATTTCCAAGTCAAAACAGACAATGGAGTATCGATAGATTCCTGGGTTATGAAGCCGGTAGGGTTTGAGGAAGGAAAGAAGTACCCAACTATCCTAGAGATTCATGGGGGGCCGCAGACAACCTATGGTCACTCTTTTCTTCACGAATTTCAATTGTTGACTTCTGTCGGCTTTGCAGTAATTTTTAGTAATCCGAGAGGGAGTGGCGGTTATAGTGAAGAGTTCGCTGATATAAGAGGTCACTACGGCGAGGGCGATTATCGAGATCTGATGAGGGTTGTTGATGTGGCTTTGAAGAAATTTGGCTTCATCGATATGGAAAAAATGGGGGTCACTGGAGGATCGTATGGGGGCTTTATGACAAATTGGATTATAAGCCGAACCGATCGCTTTAGAGCGGCTGTAACTCAAAGGTCAGTGAACAACTGGATTTCTTTCTTTGGAACATCTGACGAAGGGTATCATTTTGGAAAGGATCAGATTGGACAAGATCCCTGGATTAATTTAGGAGCTTATTGGAAAAAATCACCGCTGAAATATGCACCAAATGTTAATACTCCTTTGCTAATGATTCATTCGACTAAGGACTACAGATGCTTCCTTGCGGAATCTCTGCAGTTTTTTACAGCGCTCAGGTATTTTGGAAAAAACGTTGAATTGGCCTTGTTCCCCGAAGAGAATCATGATCTCTCGCGAAAAGGCAAACCAAAGCACAGGGCCAAAAGGTTGGAACTCATTGTAAACTGGTTCAGAGATTATTTGATGTAGCCTATCGCAGACTTCTGCCACATCTTTATAAATCACCTATTTTTGTGAACGCAAATTCTTGTAAGATAACAATGTTCTTTAAAAACAAGGATAAAAAGAGTGAAATAGCGTGATTAGCTGGGCCTTCAAACAATCATCCTTTCTTAGCGACAACAATCGTTAAATGCGACTCATTTGTGAAAGGTTTGGCATCCCAATCCCAACATAGTTTGTAGATGCTAAATCCTGCTTTGCTTAACAGCTCTTTTAACTCAGTTAGATTATATAGCCTTATAAAGAATGGTTTGTCTTTTCTTTTGCCGTTTCTAATAACAATCCTTTTATCGCAAAGTTTTCCATTTAAATCTTCTTATTTTAAGCATCTCAAAGTCGATGGTTTTAATGTCATGCGAGTATGCAAAGCTTGTTCGATAGGGCAAATTCGGGGAAACTTTTGATTCACCTTTTTATCTCTTGTTATATGCACGAGCCGAAGGCGAGGCAAGGAACGAAGTGACGTCGAGTTGCTCAAAGTCCGCCTCTTATGATTTTGTATCTAGAATCTCCATAGTTTATTTTATGTCTCTGAACTTTTCTGAAGCAGGTTCTCCACCACTTCCCCAGTGCGACTTTGGGATTTCATGTACGATCACTTCTACGGCGTGTGCAGGGATGCCCAAATCTACAAAGACCTTTGTTATATTTTGAATTACATTTTTTGCCTTTTCCTGCCCAAAACCTTCCCATACGTTTACATGAATAGTTGGCATTTTTTTTATCTCCTAAATTTGAGTTAATAAATCGGTAGTAGTATATAAAAATTTTTAAATGTTCTTTTGCCTTTCCTTTTCGGATAAAATTGGTATTTCCATTTTTCTACCGTATAGCATTTGTTAACTACTTCCTACCAGCTCCTCCAAAACGAAGTTTAACACCCTGTCCTCTCCAGTTAATAGGTCTTCAGGTCTTGGCCTTACTTCATAATCTGGCAAGACCCCTCCTATTTTTTCATCTGAGGGCATATACATGGTAGATATGCCGACCGAAATTTTTGAATTTGGAAGGACCATATTAACATTATCCCCGTAACGAGGACTAACCGATCCAGTTTCCTCTCCCACGAACACACCCAAATTGAACTCTTTGATTTTTCTAGCAAATCCATCGGCCGAAGAATAAGTAAAGGGTGACGTTAAAACAAACACATTTCCCTCAAACCCAAATCCTTTAGTGTAAATAGTAAATCCTTCTGGCATTTTTTTCCATCATGTCTCCTATTTTTGCGTTTTGAAGCCACTCATAATCCCGCTGTTTTTTCAGTTGTTCAGACACTTTCTGGTATGATTTTCTCCCAGAAACATGCAAATCTTTGTCTGAAATGTATGATATGACCATATCCCCAAGAACTGAATTCCCGCCCATGCAATCCCTTAAATCTATAATGAGATCGGCATCTTTCTCTTTTAGTTGTGAGAAAATACCCTTCAACAATTCTCCAAACTCTTTAGGATTCTCCATTGAGCTCAGGGTTAAAATTCCCACCTTATGTTCTTCAAGGTATTGGTATGAATATGGGGGTAAGGCTAGCCAAGAGCCATCCATACTTTCTAGGCAGACACTTGGAATTTCTACTATTTTTATTTCTGAATTTTTGACTTTTGCTGAAAACTCATCTGGCGATCCGAATTCGACCAATAAATACACCGGGAAAAATCTCTGAAGCTGTGCGATGGCGTGTTCCCTGGTTTCTGAGGATATGTATTTAAGCAATTGATTAACAACGGTTTTGATTGGTATATCATTTATAAACAATAGTTCAGAACCTCCTTGAACAGTGGATGAATAATCGTGCTTTGCAAATACTTTATCTTCTATTATCACTACGTCTAATGGGAATAATTTAATTTTTTCCAGATGCTCTAGTATGGGTGGAAACATGAATGTATGGCCATCTTTTAGTTCAACTATGATCGGTGCAATTGCTCTATAAAATTCTATCGATGTCATGAGTTTTAAGTCTTGGATTAGTTGTCTTTTCATCTCGTGCATATTCCTTTGGTCTGTAAATCCGTAGGGATTGGGATGGATCTGTTCTAGATTTTTTAAACAAAAACTCCACATCTTCTTTTAGCCTCTCAGGAGGTATCTTTTCAATCCTTGTCTCCTCGTGAGTTAATAAACAACCAGCTAGCAATCCGAAGATTAAACCAGCTGTTGCTACTATCGCTAATATTGCTGTTTTCATCTCCGCACTTTTTCTCATAACAGTTTAGCTTATATTTCTTTTTATTTCTAGCATCCCGAGCCGATTGCGTGTAACGTTCCAAGCGTCTCCGAAGTCCCCAAAGCAAGATTTGGGCGAAGTGCCGAAGGCACGAAGCCAGATACGCTCTGTTATCTGCTGTTACGCCACTTTCGAATGCCAAGGACATTACACGGTTCACGGGTCTTC
>DUKC01000119.1:0-618 GCA_013329495.1 Thermoplasmata archaeon | reverse complement strand
CATTCCATGGAACCCGAGGATATTTCTTGCGAAACTCTGGCGACATACCAACAGCAGCCTCTCCGATAATCTCCAACAGATGGACAAGCGATAGGTTCAGCATTCGATCAATATCCAGATCAGATCTACTTTTTCCAGTAGAAAACTCCAGAACTTCATGAGCTGCATCCAACATGTGATGAGCGCGAACCAAATCAGTTTTCGACATACAGCTCCTCCGCCGTCGCTAACACATCATCACGAAAGTATCTACTTAGGTCCAAAGGGGTTCTTAAATCGACCTTGTGCCCATTAAACACGGAAGAAAGTTCCTCTTCCATCCGAACCAAACTGAATAGACTAGGCACATATACGGGATCGAACTCAACGAGTATATCAATATCACTATCTGGCGTAAAGTCATCACGTAAAACAGAGCCGAAAAAAGCCAGTCTTTGGATATGATTTCGCTTGCAGAATTCGGCAATCTTCCGTTTTGATATTCTAATACGAGGTTTCTTCTTCGCGTCAAAATTTTCAGTCCTTGACATTTTATCCCACCTATTCTTATTGTGAACGCTTTTTATATTAGTTTCCCTAGGACGTAATTGCGTATAACGTTCTCGGTGTATGCGAAAT
>DUKC01000182.1 GCA_013329495.1 Thermoplasmata archaeon | reverse complement strand
GGAATACCTGCAATTGCAGCTGGAGTCGGATTAAGCACAGATGCAAGTGTCAGGCGTTGGGCAGGAGAGGAATTAAGAGTAATCGATCAAAGAAAAGGCACGGAAGGTTACTCTGAATCGAAGAAAGAACAGCAAAAGGAAGCGATAGAAAGAATTCTGAAGGAGATGGGAATAGATCTGAAAGAGAATCCCTTAGAGATAAGAGTGGGGGGCTCACTTCCAACCTACAGTGGAATAGGGGCTTCTGCTGCAAACTGCGTAGCAATCGCGAGAGCGGTATCAGATCAGTTTGGTCTGGAGTGCTCAGACGAAAGGATAAATGAGATTGCTTACGAGGCTGAAAAGGCATATGCCGGAACTCCTTCTGGCATTGACAATACCGTAGCCACATATGGGGGATTGATATGGTTTAAGAGAGGTGAAAAGCCAG
Source organism: Thermoplasmata archaeon (assembly GCA_013329495.1). Taxonomy (GTDB): domain Archaea; phylum Thermoplasmatota; class E2; order UBA9212; family UBA9212; genus UBA9212; species UBA9212 sp9212u. Next base: position 5,766 of record DUKC01000182.1, on the reverse strand, counting down.
TCATAGAAAAACTTTCAGTTAAGAGACCATTTGAGATAGTTATGGGAAACACAGGAAAGGTCGCAGACACAAAAGCCGTTGTTGAAGGAGTAAGAGAGAGAAAAGAACGATTTCCTGAAGGATATAATCCGATATTCAGAGCCTCTAAAGAATTGGTGGGTGAAGCGAGAAAGGCTTTGGAGGATTGCGATTTAAATGAGGTCGGCAAACTGATGAACGATAACCACAAATTGCTACAGAGAATCGAAGTTTCCTCAAAAGAGCTCGATTACCTGGTAGAGTTAGCAAGAAAAAACGGAGCTTTAGGAGCAAAACTCACCGGGGGAGGAGTTGGCGGATGTATGGTGGCTTTAACGCCAGGAAAAGATCTCCAAGAGAGAGTGGCGGGTGCAATTGAAAGAGAGGGTTATGAGGTGCTTAGAACAAGGATAGGGTGAAAGAAAATGAGAGATTTTGTTAATCTGCTGGACAAAAAAGGAAGTCTAATAAAAATTAAAAAAGCTGTAGATATCAAGTACGAGGTTTCAACTCTGATGAAGCTAATGGATGGAAAACCCTTGCTCTTTGAAAATGTAAAAGGTTTTTCTATGCCTGTGGTTGCAAACCTGTGCTCGGCAAGAGAGCTGGTCGCTCTTGGACTCGGAATTCAACAGAAAGAGATTATGAAAAGCATAGCTCACGCGATCGAAAATCCAAAGCAACCCAGGATCGTTGAAGCAAAAGATTACAGAGAGGTTGAACCGGACCTGTCTCAGTTCCCGATACTCACGTACTATCCCTCGGATGGTGGACCATACATTGCCTCAGCCATAGTTGTTGCTGAGGATAGGGAGTATGGCATAAATGCATCGTATCATAGAATGATGCAACTGGGAAAAAACAAACTGGTGTTGAGAATTTTGCCGAGAAACTTCAATGAGTTTATAAAGAGAGGACTGAGAGAATTTGCCATATGTATTGGAAATCCAGTCTCTGTTCTGGTCGCGTCATCAATTTCGGTGGAGATAGGAAAAAGCGAGCTCGCGATCGCGAACTCTTTAAATCCTATAGAAATGATTGAGGTGGATGGGCACAAGGTTCCCCATTCGGACATAGTAATAATAGCAGAGTTGACCGGGGAGCATCACGAGGAGGGTCCTTTTTTGGATCTAACCGAAACTCCAGACATTGTGAGAAAGCAGAGAGTGGCAAGAGTGAAAAAAGTTTTTGTAAGGGGAAATCCGATGTTTCAGGCTGTGCTCCCGGGAGGGTTGGAGCACAAGACACTAATGGGTATGCCGAGAGAACCAACAATTTACGGGGAAGTTAACAAGGTATGCGAGTGCAAAGAGGTTCTGATAACCCCTGGAGGCTGTTCTTGGCTGCACGGAGCAGTATCGATAAAAAAGAAGCACCCTGATGACGGAAAGAAAGCGATAGAAGCCGCATTCAAAGGACACAAATCAATGAAGCACGTGTTTGTGGTTGATGAGGACATAGACATTTCGGATCCTAATGAGATAGAGTGGGCAATGGCGACACGATTCCAGGGAAGAGAAGACGTGCTCATCAAGCAGGAGAAAGGCTCCTCACTGGATCCTTCATCTAACCTAGAAACTAGAGAAACGACAAAAATTGGCTTCGATCTGACTGTTCCATGGGGTAGAGATCCCAAAGCTTTCAAGAAATTAAAACTTCCCCTAAAGCTGAATATTGAGGACTATACGGAGTGAGCCATCTCTCTAATGTTGCAGTTTATTGCATATCCTGAGCTATCCGAATCTCCTTCAAGAGAATCTTAATAAAAATGTTGGCAAGATCGTAAGCCAAAACAGTGATTTTTTTTACCCTTAAGAGGGGGTGTTAATCGGATAATAAATTTAAATAGGGGTTATGATATTGTGATAAAGATGAGAAAAGGCATTCTGCTACTGGGAATTGTATTGATAATAAGCGGGAGCGTGGTTATCCAGGCCGAACCTGAACCTGCCTATGAAAACACAATCTATGTAATTACTTTAGAGGGGGAATTAACAAAAGCATTGGGGGAATCGGTGATTAGAGGCATCCATTATGCCGAGGAAATTGATGCTAACGCCATCTTGATACTGCTCGATACACCCGGGGGGGTAATGGACATTACCCTAGAGATTAACAAGGCAATAAGCAATTCGAATTTGCCGATTATAACGTATGTGTATCCATCAAGCGCTATGGCAGCATCTGCCGGAACTTATATATTGTTAAACGGGCACGTCGCCGCAATGGCTCCCGCCACCACGATTGGTGCGTGCAAACCGTACTTTATGCCGGCTATTCCAGGAATTGCTGTTCCTGAAGATGCTATAAACAAAACGGTGTCATTCACAATTGAGCAAATAAAAAACATAGCAAGGTCAAGAGGGAGAAATGAATCGATAGCTGAGAAATTTATTACCGAAGACCTGGCGATCAATGAAGAAGAGGCTTTTAAGTTTGGGGTTATTGATGTTAATCCCAAAGACAGCGTTTCTATCCCTAGGCTTTTGTCATCATTGAACAACAGAGGGGTGATGGTCAAGGAAAGGCCAACAAGAATAAGAACTGCGGGGGCTTCGCTGCTGTACCACGAGATCTCCCTTACTGAAAAAGTCCAAAACGTTCTGGGCAATCCTGCAGCAGCATCTATTTTTTTAATACTTGGAATTTTACTGGTTGTCTTCGGCATAGGAAGTCCAGAGTACTATGCTCCCGAGCTGATAGGCGCTCTGCTTCTCATTCTAGGGATTTATGGTATGGGTCTGTTTTCTGCGAATATCGTGGGTGTAGTTCTCATCGTGCTGGGCGCCATCCTGTTTTTGGTTGAGCTATTCACCCCCTCGTTTGGACTGTTTGGAATCGTTGGGGTTATATCCTTGGCTTTGGGCGCTGCAATGCTTCCGAAGGAGCCGTGGATTACTTCGGGATGGATGAGAAACTTCCAATTCATGGTAATAGGTGTTGCGATAGGAGTGGGACTGTTTCTCTTGTTCGCTTTGATCAAAATCTTGCAGATAAGAAGAAAGAAACCGGTGATAGGAAAAAAGGAAATGATTGGACTTAAAGGCGAAGCGATAACAAATATCAAGAATGAGGGGCAGATAAAAATCAGAGGGGAGATATGGAGAGCCAAGTCAGAAACAGAAATAAAGAAAGGAGAAATTGTGGAAGTTATAGAGAGAGAGGGACTGTCACTGAAAGTTAGACCTTTCAGGAAAAAAACAAAATAGGATAATATTTAAATACAGCTGAGTGATTGTTTTTCTGAGGTGTTCAAAAATGATTGAGTGGATAATTGCCTTTATAGCGTTTATAGCATTGATAATATTTATATCTGCTATAAGAGTAGTAAGGGAATATGAAAAGGGAGTGATCTTCAGGTTGGGTCGTCTCGTTGGTGCTAAAGGACCCGGTCTGTTCTTTGTTTGGCCTATGATCGATAGGATGGTTAAGGTAGATCTCAGGATTGTGACCATGGATGTCCAAGAACAAGAGGTCATAACAACCGATAATGTAACCGTAAGAGTGGATGCTATAGTTTATTACAAAGTTGTGGAGCCCACCAATGCGGTTGTAAAGGTAGAGAGGTTCCATATTGCAACGTCTCAGAGGGCATCAACAACCCTGAGAGCCGTGATAGGTAAGTCTCAGCTGGATGAGATTCTTTCCCAAAGAGACAAACTCAACAAGCAAACTCAACAAATATTAGATGAAGCTACAGACCCATGGGGAATAAAAGTTACGGCTGTTGAAATCAGAAACGTGACCATTCCAGAGAAGATGCAAAGGGCCATAGCTGCACAGGCAGAAGCAGAGAGAAGCAGAAGAGCAAGAATCATTTCGGCTCAAGGTGAGAGACAGGCAGCAGAAAAGCTGTCCGAAGCGGCAGACATAATGGCGAAATCTAAAGGAGCTATGTACATAAGAACTTTGCAAACAATTGCTGAAGCGTGTGAGGAGAAAGCATCAACTGTCGTTTTACCGCTGCCAATGGAAATGCTTGAGGCACTCAGCACTGTGGGAAAACTCGGAAAGAAAGAAACAAAGAAATAGAAATAGCAACATTTTCTCAGATGGAGAATTGAGTGGCGACAAGAGGTCCAATGGAGCTTTTCTAAAAAAATCAGTTTTTTTGGAAAAGCTCGTATTTTACTCTCCCGCGTTCGGCTTCTCAAATTTGTTTCACAAAGCCACATGTTGCATATATCTTTAAATAGAGAAATTCTTTCCCCACGTATGATACAAAAACACGCATTTCCAGGGGTTTACCACGCAGGTAGCAAGCTTTTTACTAAAAGCTTACCGAGTGCGAAGGGAAGAAGGGTGTATGGAGAGAAGCTTGTATATCAGTCACAAGAAGAGTATCGCTCCTGGAATTGCTATAGAAGTAAGCTCGCTGCGGCTATAAGCAAAGGATGCAAATCATTTCCATTCAACGAGAAAAGCTCAGTGCTCTATTTGGGAGCGGCCTCCGGCACAACCGTTTCTCATTTGTCAGATATATTGACAAAAGGAGTGCTGTACGCAGTTGAAATTTCTCCCACGATTTTCCTTGATCTTTTAAAGGTCAGCAAAACAAGACCAAACATCATACCCCTCCTGGCGGATGCAAACAAGCCGAATGCTTATAAACCCGTTGTGGGAAATTGTGATGGGCTTTACCAGGATGTCAGCCAGCGTAACCAAGTCGAAATTTTCATAAAAAATTCGGACACATATCTAAAAGTCAGGGGATATGGAATGTTGATTGTGAAAGCGAGATCGATAGATGTAACCACCTCTCCCTCGGTTGTCTACGACAGGACCAGGCTTCAATTAGAAGAGAGAGGATTTGAAGTAATGGAAAGCGTAGATCTTAGACCGTTTTACAAAGATCATCTTGCATTGTTTGTGAAGTCTATGTAGCTCTGGAAGACTCCTTCCTCATGCGCTAGCAGCTATCCCTAAAAATGCTTTTGTCTTGGCGTTCCTGCCTTTTGATTGCTTCTTCCAATGAAATTTCACCTGATGAAACTCTCTCCGCAAGATTTTTTGAGATGGTTATCGAATTTTTACTTTTCACCCTACTCTTTTTCTGAATAAACTGCAGCTCCCCTGCTGTTGGCTTCGACGAAAGATAGTCTTCTATTGGCTTCCCCTGTTTCAGGGCGATCAGAAGAGCAGCATCCTTGTCTTTTTCTCTACGCAATCCTGGAGTGCTCGTGTTTGTCTCATCAACCAACACTATCGACCAGGATGGTTGCCTTAGCCTCCTGACAAGAAAATTTCTTTGATAGCTTGCCCCATTGCCTATTTTTATGAGTGTTTTTTGAGGCATATAATTGTTTATAATTTCTTTTAGCTCGGCGATATTCTTCTCTGAAAAAGGTAAGGCAATCTTTTCCAAAAGAGTGCTTCCACTAAATATTGCAACACCGAGGGTATCGCCAGGATCGATACCAACCAACAGCTCTTTAGACTCTTCTTTGGAGACCAACTGAAGGGCGCTTTCGACAGATCTATCAACAGATAAGAAATCCTCAGCTTTGATAACTTTGCCAAAATCAATCTTGCTGGCCTCTTGCCTAGAGGTGATTATCACTCCAACATCTGAAGGAATGGCCTCGTTGAAAGAACAGCTAACGAAAGGAATTCCTTTCCGATTGAGTGCTTCAACAAGATCGTAATAGAGAGAAAAATTTTGGGTTAACACTCCTAATATTTTCTTCATCTGTTGATAAAACCCAGCGAAATCAACTGCTCTGTTATTTTGTCTACTGCCTTGGACGC
>DUKC01000192.1 GCA_013329495.1 Thermoplasmata archaeon | reverse complement strand
CTGGGTTTGGTATGTGAATGAGGAGTGGGGGCTAAGAGTTGGGCATCCTCCAGAGTTTCATCCCGGCGAAATTGCAAGACCAATATCAAGAGGAAAGAAGATTATTAGAAGAGAAAAGGAGATTAGTATTGGTTATACAAAAGGGCTCATAATCTATTCCGAGGAGATAGGAGAAGATTTTAACCTTACCCAGAATGCATCTTTACGGTTTCCGGGTGTACTACTGGATGAGGACGAATGGCAGGATATCACAGTAGGGGGAAAAAAAGGAAAGATGGGAAAGGATGAAGGGTGGTGGGATACACCGGAAGGATTTATACGTAGACAGCCAGAGTTCTACGTTTATGCGGCTCATGAGGATCGAGGTAGGTTCTTTGAATTTCATTATTGGAAAAATTATGAGGATATTGCTCTTAAGATGCTCGATACGGTTGAATTCTTTTAAAAAAAGAAAATGACAGAAAAAGATTGGCAAAAAAAATGGGATGAGTGGGAGCTGTACAAGTTAGATTTCAACAGCGGGAAGCCCATCTATTCCATAGACGTGCCGCCTAGGTATGCGGACGGAATGCTGCATGTGGGGCACGCAACACACTACATAAAAATGGATTTTGTTGCAAGATACAAGAGAATGAGGGGAAATGAGGTGTTTTTTCCTTTGTGCGTAGATGTGAATGGAATGCCAATAGAACTGTCAGTTGAGAAACAGTACAAGGTCGACAGAAAAAAGACTCCTAGAGACAAGCTTATTGAGTTGTGCACCGAGTTCGCCAACAAAAACTTGGAGGTGATCAGACAGCAGTTCCGTTCCTTTGGAATGTCACTAGACGAATCACAATTTTACAGGACGGATTCCCATTCCTACAGAAGAATAACCCAGCTCTCTTTTCTAAAGATGCTTGAGAAGGGGATGGTTTACAAGAAGAGGCACCCGGTCCTCTGGTGCCCCAGCTGTTCGACAGCGCTCGCTTCGGCAGACGTTGAGTATTATCCAAGAAAGGCGGATCTCAACTGGATAAAGTTCCAAGTGGCGGGAGAAGAAGAATTTGTGGAAGTTGCAACGACCAGGCCTGAGTTGATATGTGTGTGCCAGGCAATCGGAGTGAACCCCGAGGACAAAAGCAAAAAGTTGCTAATCGGAAAAGAGCTGATAACACCAATTTTCAATAAGCGAGTGAAGGTTCTTGCAGATAAAAAGATTGATCCCGAGTTTGGTTCCGGGATCGTGATGATTTGCTCTATTGGAGACAAGGATGATCTGGAATGGATCTACAAATACAACTTACCTCTAGAACAGGCTCTTGATGAGGAGGGTAAGCTTACCAAACTTGCTGGAAAATACGTGGGAATGAGTACAGAGGCAGGCAGAAAGGCGATACTCGAAGATCTGCGTGCCAAAGAGCTTATTGAAAAGGTCGAAGAGACCGAACAATCCGTGGGTCTGTGCTGGAGGTGCAAAGCACCTGTTGAATTTCTTCAAATATCGCAGTGGTTCCTCAAAACTCTGGAGTACAAAAAGGACGTTCTCGAGACCTCGAAGCAGATCAAATGGCGCCCAAAGCACATGGAGATTAGATTGAAGAATTGGATAAATTCCCTCACGTGGGACTGGGTCATATCCCGGCAGAGATACTTTGCAACTCCCATTCCAATATGGGAATGCGAACGGTGTGGAGAGATAGTTCCCGCCTCTCCTGATATGTGCTACGTAGACCCAACCAGAGACAAACCTCCAGTGGAAAATTGCCCAAGTTGCGGAGGTAAGCTAAAGGGATGCGAGGATGTCTTTGACACCTGGATGGATTCTTCGATGACGGCTCTGTACAATTGCTACTGGGGGAGGGATGATAAAAAATTCGAAAGGCTGTATCCTATGAGCCTGAGACCTCAGTCGCATGACATAATCAGGAGCTGGGCGATGTACACGATCTTGCGTTCGTTCCTGCTCACCGAGAAAAAACCATGGGACAACATTTTGATTGATGGATTTATTTTGGCACCGGATGGGAGACCCATGCACTCGTCATGGGGAAATATTGTTGATCCCCTGCCAATTGTAGAAGAATACGGTGCGGATGCATTCAGATATTGGGCCAGCAAGTGCATGATTGGAAGCGATCTGCCATTTCAACATAAAGAGGCGAATCACGGTAGAAGGTTCCTGAGGAAACTCGAAAGCATTCAAAGATTCATTTGGCTGAGTTTGGACTCAAAACCTGACGAGCCAAAGGAATTGAGGGCTGTGGATAGGTGGATAGTGAGTTGTTATAACCAAGTGGTTGCAAACGTTAGCAAAGCCATTGAGAGTTTTGATTTTCCAAGGGCTATTGAGCAGATTGAAGTCTTTGCCTGGCATGAACTCGCTGACCAGTATTTGGAGATGGTGAAGTGGAGATTAAAAGGCGAAAAGGACCTGTCTGCGCGCTGGACTCTGTACCAGATCGGCCTTGGACTTACCAAGCTGCTTGCTCCTTTCCTCTGTTTTTCGACGGAAGAGACATATCAAGATCATTACAAGAGATACGAGAGAGAGAAATCAATTCATGCCAGCGAATGGCCCAAACCGATCAAGATAGGAAAGATGGACATGCTACCAGGCGAGCTTGCAAAGGAAGTCATAGGAACGATCAGAAATTGGAAAAACAAAAACAGGATGGCGCTCAATGCACCGATAGAGAGAGTGGAGATTATAGCAGGCGAGAAGGCAGAGCAGATTTCTCTAGTTTCTGAGGACATTGCCCAGACCCTTAGAATAAAAGATTTGGCGATTTTAGAGGAGAGTGAGGACATTAAGGAAGAGATTTTGGGCGTCAGACCACAAATAGGCAGGATTGGCGCCCAGTTCAAAGAAAAAACAAAAGAAATAGTGAGTCTGATTAAGAGGGCTGATCCGAAAGAGGCACACTCAAAGATCGAGAGGGATAATGAGTGGCAAATTACTCTCAGAGAGGGGGAGGGGGTGAGTATCACTCAGGATCACTTAAAATTTGAAACAGGTTATTCTATACGTGGAAGAAAATGTGATTTGATTAGAGTTGAGGACTTGCTAATAGCAATAGTTTCTTAAACTAGCTAATGGGGGCAGTGAGATCTGTCAAGCAAATGCATGCTCGTTTATTTTTCGGTTTCTTTCTTGTAAGATTCAGGGGATAACAGTTCCTTTGGTTGATCTTTGTTCTTCATGCTTACGATGCAAATCCAGCCATCATCGTAAGGGGATTTGTTAAGCAGCTCGGGCTCGTTACTTAGCCTATCATTTACCTCTTCAACAGAACAATCAACAGCAGAATAAACATCGGATGCGGCCTTTACCGACTCCAGTATGCAGATAACTTCACCTTTTTTTAGCTCCTTACCGATCTCGGGCAGTTCCACAAAAACGATGTCGCCAAGCTTTGATTGAGCATAATCTGTTATGCCTATCTTTGCCTTTCCATCTAATACTTTCACCCACTCATGATTTTTGCTATATAACAGACCTTCTCTTATTTCCATAAGAATTGAATGGAATTTGGCAATAAATAACTTTTGGATAAAAGGATTTTGGAGAGGCCTGAATTATGTATTGAATCAAACTTTCTGAGGAGATTATACCCTCGAAGAAACTTTATAATAGCCTTAAAGCATGTAGAAATAAGCGATTTAACTCTATCGGCAAGAAGTCCCCTTGCGATAGCGAGGGGGGGAGGTAGTTCACAATGGAAGAGTACGAGGTGGTGGTGATAGGTGCTGGCCCGGGGGGATATGCGGCGGCTATCAGAGCAGCGGACCTTGGAAAAAAAGTCGCAATAATAGAGAGAAGGGAGATTGGGGGTACCTGCCTCAACAGGGGTTGCATCCCCACAAAAGCGCTTCTGAGGTCTGCAGAAATATACGAGATGGTGAAAAAAGGCACACAATTTGGGATTGTGAATGAGAATCTTTCCTATGACTTGGAGAGCATTCACAAAAGGAAGAAAGAGGTTGTTGAGAGGTTAAGGACAGGAATAGAATTCCTGCTAAAAAAGAGGGGGGTGGCTATAAAGAAAGGCTCAGGAAAGCTTGCAGACCGAGGAAGCGTTGAGATCGATACGAAAACTGGAAAAGAGACGATAAGGGGGGAGAACCTCATCATAGCCACTGGTTCGGAGCCTG
>DUKC01000065.1 GCA_013329495.1 Thermoplasmata archaeon | reverse complement strand
GACTCAGCCGATGAGATAAAAAAGTTTTGCGAATGGATAGCAAAGAAATTAGGAGAAGAGACGCCAATTCACTTCAGTGCTTTTTTTCCATCTTACAAATTGACCAACGTTCCACCAACTCCAAAATCAACCTTGATTAAGGCGCATGAGCTCGCCAAATCTTCGAATCTAAAGTACGTCTATTTAGGAAACATTTCCCACACACGTTACGAGAACACCTTTTGTCCTTATTGCAACAACTTAGTTATCGAGAGGCACGGTTTTTTTGTGAACATGAAAGGCATAAAAGATGGAAAGTGTTCTTCGTGCGGCATGCCCCTATCAATAAAAAATCAGTTTAAGTTTCCGTAAGTTATTTATAGCGAAAACAGCTTAACTCTCTAGAACAGAAACAACGGAGGAGAAAATGCCGGAAGAAGAAGAACAAATCATATATATCGGAAAGAAACCAACAATGAATTATGTATTGGCCGCGGTAACCATATTCAACAACGGCTTTGACGAAATTGCCATAAAGGCAAGAGGAAGAGCAATATCGAGGGCTGTTGACGTTGCGGAGATCGTTCGCAACCGCTTTGTAGACGGCGTAAAACTAAAAGACATAAAAATATCAACTGAAAAGGTCACAAACGAAAGAGGAGAAACCAGCGTGTCAAGCATGGAAATCTACCTTACGAAGTGAGAGGCAGGTAAATTTTCTGGGCAGTGTCTAAACATTTGTTGACAGCGTCTAAATACTCGTTACGACACAAATTCTTCTAAATAGTAATGAGATTACATTAGTATGGTTTACAGAAGAAAGCAAGAATCAGAACTTATTGAAATCGCAATCTCTAGAATTGATAGGTTGTTCAGCCTTGCCGACGAGGCAGCGTTGGAGCATAATTTTGAAAGGGCAAACAGATACGTAGAACTGGCAAGAAAAATTGCAATGAAATATCAGTATCCCTTACCTAGTAAATACAAAAGAAGGATATGCAAACACTGTTATAACTATACACTCCCGGGAGTAAATGGAAGAGTAAGAACAAGAAAAGGATATGTTAGTGTTTATTGTTCTAGCTGCGGAAAGCACTCTCGCTTTCCTTTCTTCAAAGAAATCAAGGCACGAAGGAAAAAGCTGGATTCAAAACCTATAATCTAGAGGAAAGGGTGTGGGCATAAGATAAACAGCCAACCTAGTGCTCTCTCTTAATAAAATAAAGCTTTAAATTTTTTGATACCCTGTAATAAATGACACGCTCTCCGCCGCACCTTTCAGCGCATCCTCTACAGATAATGACTCTGAGAGAGCCCTCTCCAGCATGGTCTGAAATTGCCTAGAAATTTCTGAGTAATTGGAGAGATTTGGCCTGGTTTTTGCAAATTCTAAGTATTTGGAAGTTTTTATCAGAAAATCACTCTTAATCATTTCCACAACATCTTTTCTTACTGGAAGCAATCCCCTTTTAACACAGAACTCGTACATTATCTCTTTTCCAGTTATCAATTTGATTATATCCAAAGCAACCTCTTTGTTTTTGGAGCCTTCACAGATGGCGTATGCCATACCTCCAGTATTCGCAACTCTCTTCCCGTTAGGCGGAATAGGAAGAGTTGTGGTGCCAAATTTTTGTTTCGCTTCTTCGGACGTCCAATTGGCATTTTCTTGGATTATGGTCAGTGGACGAGCTCCTCCAATACCCATGGCTACCTTTCCTTTACCGAACAGCATGCCAGGCACATCCCAGTCATAACTCACGACTTCTGGAGATACAATCTTATGCTTATGTATGAGATCCTTTAGATATCCTAACGTTTCCCTGTTTTGGTCAGACAGCAAAGCGACTTTCTTATCCGAAATCAAATCTCCTCCATTTGACCAAAAGAAAGGCAAAAGTGTAAAGGTTGTTTCTTCCCCACCGTTAATTCCAGCCACAAACACTAAAGGATAATCCAAACCGTATTTCTCTTTTATTGAAGGCTGATTAAAGTGAGTTGCAACTTTAACCAAGTCATCCCAGGTTTCTGGGGGAGAAACTTTTTCTTTCTCAAACCAATCTTTCCTATACCAAAGTAGAGGAATGTCGCATCCGGTCCTAATGGCGTAATGTTTTCCCTTCCACGAATCGCCTTTTACGATCGGTAGATAAAAATTCTTTAAGTGGTCTCCGAATATGTTTGGATCAACCTCCTCTAACGGAATAATTAACCCCTCCTTTGCAAATTCCGCCACCCAGATCGAATCCATCAAGAAGAGGTCGGGCGTTTCCTCCCCTTCCCCAATAACTCCTTTCACTCTTTCTTTAAGACTCTCATATCCAACTTGACTGAGTTTTAATTCAAGCCAACCCCTGGGATGCTGGTCATTCCAGATCTTGACTGTTCGCTCAACATATGGATTCCATATGGGTTGAGTTATTACATTTAAAACAGGATATTTTGGACTAATTACTTTGGCTACCTCTCCCAGCCAGCTAGACTTTGTCTTTTCTCTTCGATCCATTTTCTTTTTCTATTTAATGTATGTGTTATTGATTACTTTAACTTTTTTGTTTGTACCCCCAAAATTGCAACATTTTTGCTTTTTTGCCCACAAAATCACTAATCTTAGTTATGCGCATTTGATGGCATTAGCAAAAAATGCAATCTTTCAAATAAAAAAAGCTCCAAGGCAATCATTTTTATTGGAACCACCCGACCTAGCCTTAAATTTAAATACCTTCGAAAGAATAAAAGAGGAATGAGTCAATATATTAAAAGGTATTTGACAATATTTTTTGTTTTATTCCTATTCGTGGATTTTTCAGCAGTCAGCTTGTTTGGTTCTCCCCTCCAAAATGATAAAGAAAAGAATCTAGAGCAATGCACCGCTATTGTAGCAGATCGAAGCTCAACCTCAAATGGTAGGGTCTTAATCGCAAAGAACAAGGATCTAAGTCCAAATGATTGCCAGGTGTTGGACATGAAAAAAAGAGAAGGGCATCCTGCCAATTCTAAGGTGAGATGCGAGTACATCGAAATACCTCAAGTCCCAATCACTTACGGATGGATGGGGATGAAGCTTCCCTCTCAATGGGGAGTTGGCATGGGTGTCAACGAGCATGGGGTCGTGATCACCATAAATGCCGTCGAGAGTAAAGAGAAATTTGTGGATTCCGAAGGAGGATTAAGCACCCCCGATGTTTGCAGATTAGGGCTAGAAAGGGCCAAGAACGTAAGAGAAGCCGTGAAGGTAATGGGGGGGTTGATAGAAAGGTACGGCCAGAGAGTAGAGGACTCTCCTGCGATAACTGGACAAATATACATCATAGCAGATCCGAAAGAAAGCTGGATTTTGGAAAGTACCGTTTATCACTGGTGTGCCATAAAGGTCAACGGAGTGGATGCAAGAGCAAACCAATTTCAAATAACCACGGATTGGAACCTGGCAAGCAAAGATCTGGTAAGTTATGCTATCGAGCAAGGATGGTGCAAGTCGAAGAGAGACTTTAATTTTGCGTTAGCTTATAGCAAGCAATGGCCTGTGGAAAGTTCACAAATTAGATGGGAAAGGGCCACAAATCTTTTAGAAGCTAGAAAAGGCTCTTTGAAGCCGAGCGATTTTAAGGAGATAATGAGAGATCACTATGAAGGAACTAAACTCTACTACTACCCCCCACATAAATCTCCCCACAGGACCATTTGTGTAGATCGAACTGGCTCATCTATGGTGGTTGAACTCAGGAAGGATTTTCCAGAATTAAGTGTTGTCTGGATTGCCTTATCTTCTCCCTGCACAAGCGTTTATATTCCTTTTTGGCTCCCAACAGGTGAAGTGCCTCGTGAGTTGGTCAGCGGAGGAAGCGATTCCGCTTGGTGGTTATTCGAAAATTTGCAACGCGAGATCGACAAAGACTATCAGGGAAGGCATCAAGCAACCAGAGCTAAATTCGATAAGATTGAAAAAAGCTGGATGAGGGAAATTCCAAAGATAGAGAAAAAGGTCTCTGAACTAAATAAGATGAACAGAGAAAGTGAAGCCCTCTCTTTGCTAGACAAATTCAACAGGTGGTGTATTTTAGAAGCAACTAATGTGGCGAATACTCTGAATGAACAATTTGAACGGAGCAACACAAAGAGCTAGAGGTGTGCCAATAATGAAGGTGCATAAAAGAAAAATTGGACTGGTACGAGTCTTAACCGTTAAAGACAAAGAACTCTTAGAAAGTCACGGAAAATCGATAGAGAGCCACTTCTCAGATTTAAGCATAATTACAAGATGCATTCCTGACCAATCCAAAGGCATTTATGACAAAGAAAGCGAGAAAGCCGCAATCCGAAAAGTCATAGACCTAGGATTAAAGTTTGAGGAAGAAGTAGGAGTCAGAGCCATCATAGTCAGCTGCGCAGCCGATCCAGGTGTCGTGGCTTTGAAGGAGCAATTGAACACTCCAATAATAGGTGCTGGGAGTGCGGTAGCCTCCCTATCCCTGGTTTATAGCAACAAAGTGGGAGTCTTAGGAATTGGCGACCGGACACCTCAGACAATAAAGGAAATCTTGGGAAGTTGTTTGGTTGCAGAGTCAAAGCCCTACGGAGTGAAAACGACGCTGGATCTAATGAAGAAAGAAGCGAAGAAGAGCTCTTTGATAGCGACAAAACAATTAAAGCAGAGGGGAGCCAAAGTTATTGCTTTAGCCTGTACAGGCTTTTCAAGCATAGGGATCGCTCAGGAATTAGAAAGCGAAGTTGGGATTCCTGTTTTGGATCCCGTTCTTGCTGCGGGTTTGTTTGCTTGGTATCTTGCTAAAAAGCGGTTTGGAGTCTAAGCAAAAGGCTCAAAATCTTCGGCATCTTGTGCCCGGTAAAGACCGCATAAAAAGCAGATCACTACGAATAAAATTCTAAAGCCTTCAGAATCGCAGATGGTTCGGATAGTTCTTTTGATCCTACTCTCCCCTTATCATAAAAGTCAAACATTCCTTATAAAGCTAACACTACCACATTTGTTCTAAAAAATCCGTATGGCCTACACTTATAACAGTAGTTGGCAAAGTTGATAAA
>DUKC01000048.1 GCA_013329495.1 Thermoplasmata archaeon | reverse complement strand
CCTCAGAGCCCCAAGCCTCTCGCTACGCCAAACCAGGGCCAAACCACCCGTGGCGTAGGCCTTTCAAAGTGCATATAGATAGGGGGTGACAAAATCGCAAAACAATTATGGTGACATATTCGCTTGACAGCAACAGAGAGGAGGGCGCCAATTCCTCCCACGACTGAAGCCGTGGGTTTCCTTGTGCAATTTCTATGAGAACTCCGACTAAAAAAGAAAGTACGTTGTCATTTTACGATTAATACTACTTATTATAAATATCTAGGGACAAAAGCTGGGCTAAAAAGTGAGACACCAATCCCTTTTAGGCGGTTAACTCCGTGTGATATTCAAAGAATCAAGGTTATCAAGAGCAATGGAAATTAGTTTGATTGCATTCTCAACATCTTTTAGACTGAGCACCTCGCCCGGTCCATGGATATATCTAGTCGGTATAGAGATTGTACCACATGGTACTCCTGTTTTAGAGATATAGATTGCCGCTGAATCGGTCATTCCTCCTTCTCCAGCTTCGAGTTGATAGGGCACTTTAGCTTTCTTTGCTGATTCTATTAGCCAGTTTAAAATTCTTTTATCGGTTATGAGTCCTCTGCCGCCTGCTTCAGCAACTGTAATGGCGGGTCCTTTCCCCACCTCAGTCGTCGCTTCTCCTTCTTCCACTTCAGGCGTATCTCCCGCAGTTGTTGTGTCCAAAGCAATGGCAAGATCAGGGTCTAAGGCGTAAGCAGCGGTTCTTGCTCCTTTTAAACCAACCTCCTCCTGCACCGTCCAGACACCGTGGAGTGCTTCTTTCCCTTTAAATTGCTTCAGAACCCCCATAAGAATGGCACACCCAACTCTATTATCGAATGCTTTTCCTATTGCTAGTTCTCCCTGCAGGATTGAGAAAGGCCTGTCAAAGGCTATTGGATCGCCTATCTTTACCTCCGCTTTCTCAGCCTCTTCCCTTGAAGAAGCGCCAATATCTATAAACATATCTTTACACTCGACTACTTTTTTTCTGTCCTCTTCCTTTTGAAGATGAGGGGGCTTTGCACCAATAATACCCTTTACTTTTTGCTTCCCATAGATCAGGACTCTTTGGTTGAGAAGAGTGCGATCATCTATCCCTCCTACCTTAACAAATCTTAAAAATCCTTTCTTATCGATGTACTTCACTCTAAATCCTATCTCGTCCATGTGTGCAGCGAGCATGACCTTAGGCTTTCCGCTGCCTTTTCTTGCTATCAAATTTCCTAGCTTGTCCTTCCTCAGCTCATCAACCCTTCCTTTCATTTCCTTTTCAATCAAATCCGAAACGCTTTGTTCCGATCCAGAAATTCCTAGTTCTCCGACGAGTTTTTCTAATATTTCACGCATTTCGTTCATAAAAAATCAAAATAACAAGGACTTTAAGTTGTTTTCTAATTTTTTTCTATAAATTACCCCTTTAGCTCAAAATTCAACAAGAGCATCGATAAGATCCCTCTATAAATTTCTTTAGATTAGATTTTCAGGGAAAGGAAGAAGTCAAATATTTACCTCACCGACTATATCTATATTTTACCTCTCTCGTTATTTCTTCCAATCCCTCTATTTGTTCGGCCTCCTCCCAGGTTATTGGCCCTATGCACATGTTAAATATTCTAAGAACAAACTTGATAAACTCGGGCCACTCATCATCTTTTACTTTAGAAAGGCGAATCGTATCTTCTATCTCAATGTTTCTTTTAAACCGTTTATTGTAGCCGTCAATTGCTGACTTGAAGATGGTTATTGCGGCACCGCCGACCACTTCCGAAATTTTTGTTAGGAACTGGAAAAGACTGAAAGCATAAAGCACTTCTACTTCCTCTCTCTTTATCGCGGGTACAGGTTCCTTTAGCTTTATATGCAAAACGAACATGTTTGCTATAGCGATGAAGGAGCCTGCAAGTCCAGGCATCATCTCAATGCCCCACCAACTGTAGAACAGCCCATCAGATAGGGTAAAATAAGCTATCTCATTGTAAAAGGGAGTCTCCGCAAAAAGAAAGGTGCACCACTTATCATAATGCCAGATTGCGAACGTAGCAAGAACTAAAAATGCAGAGAGAATTAGTGGCTTGTGAATTATGTGGAGATTTCTAAGCAGATCTTTGCATTCAAAATAAGACAAAAAGACGAAGTAAAAAGCGAATGAAAAGCCTGCTATACCCGCTAGGGGTGTCAGAGAAATTACATTGCTACCCAGAGCATGTTCCCCTGCATAATGAAGGGGGTTAACCATCGTAAGTAGCATGACTAAAGGAATGAGCGTTGGAGCGACGAATTTTATCAGTCGATCATATGGATCTTCTTCAGTCATCCTTTCCCTCAGCTTCAAAAGAAAGAGGTACATGAAAAAAGCACCAATTGCTAGAATTTCATTTCCGATGAAAGGAATCTTATCCCACAATTGATTTGAAGACCAGATTGTTACCAACATACAGTAGGTTATTGTTGGAATTAAAGCTAACCAAAACAAATAGGAAAACTTATGTTTTGCTTTTTCAGCCTTTTCAAATCTTCTGCTAATGTTGTATATGATCAAGAAAGGGGTTAGAAAAATGCAAAGTATCCCAACGAGCCAGAGAAAATTTGGCGTTTTAAGAAGCCAGGATATGCTCGACTGCAGCATATTATAACTCTTTGGGTTGTTTTCATATTTAAAGATATGCCACCAATTGGCGGATTTAGTTATTTAGTTAAGAAGTTGTAGTGGAGTGCTAGTTTTAAGCCTGCTCTCTTATCGTTTGCTACGCTTCTTATTAGCCTCTTCTACTATCTTAACAAAATCTCATTCTGCTCTTTTATTTGACTAACCTGGAGATAAATTAGCGTATTTTTCATAGTCCCTAAGAGTGTTCAAATTAATAATCACTCCCTTGTCTTCTGTTTCTATTTCCTCTATCTTATGTTCATGAACAAAGTCCCTCAATGTCTTTCCTTTAAAAGCGAGGAGTTCCCCAATCAGTTCTTGAGAGATAAGGATTGGGTGCCCCCTTTTACCTTCATAAGTAGGAACAACTATGCTCCCTTTCTTGTGACTCTTCGCCATCCTGCTCATTGTTCTTGCTTCTACCAAGGGCTGATCGACCAGACAGATCAGGAAGTTAGAATGAGGATTTTCTTCGATCCCGCACTTGACCGAACTCAGCATTCCTTTTTTATAATTCTCGTTCACGATCACCTTCACTCCTCTCTTTTCTTTTATCACTTCTCTTACCTGTTCTGCTTCATGCCCTAGAACAACGAACACCTTGTCGACACCACTCTTTTCTAGCTTATCTATTAGTGCTTGTATAGCGGGCTTGCCTCTGAATTGCAAAAGAGGTTTTAGCCAGGGCTTTGTCCTCTTTGATTCTCCGGCAGCCAGCAACAGCGCGGTCACCATTTTTTCCTCTCAATCTGATTGAAACCAAGTTCAAAAGCCTTTAAATTCTTCTCAACCTCTTTTGACAGGCTTTCCACTAGGGCAGCCCTGAAAACTTTTTTGTCTATCAGTTCCTTTATGTTAGGCAAAGCAGCTAGCGCCCCCAACATTACCATGTTTGCAGCGATTGGCAGACCCGCCTTTTCAGCAAGATCTGCTGCATCCACAAAAATTGCTTTTATCCCCGCCTGCTTAAGCAGTTCGCGGATTTCTTCTTTTTTGGGATATCCACCGTCTCCGCCTTTACGAAGCCCAATGGGGGGAATTTGTTTTGTGTTGATCAGAATCAGGCTCTTTTCGCTCATCCAATCAACCGCGTTCAAGACCTCGGACAGTTCCAAGGCAAGTACCACATCCGCTGAACCTCGGGGTATCGCGGAGCCTTCCACTTCACCCATTCTTATCTCGCATCTAACAGAACCACCCCTCTGAGCCATTCCTTTCTGTTGGTAAATCCAAACCGGAAGATTTTTTTTGGCTACGCCCCTCGCAATTATCTCAGATAGCTTGACCAAGCCCTGCCCTCCAATTCCCATCAACAGCAGATTGAGCCTCATTTGACCTCCTCTATTGCATTGGCTGGACAGACACACACGCACACTCCGCAACCATCACACAAGGAGGGGTCAATCCTTGCTTTCTCTCCTTCAAAAGCAATGGCGGGGCAAGCAAGCAGGGTCATGCAGCGTTTGCATCCTGTGCATTTATCCTCATTGACCTGAACCTTAGGAAACTTTTTCTTTCTTCTTGCTGATTGGATTGCGCATTCTCCTCTTGCTATAACCACCGAGATGCCCTTCGAGCCCATTGCTTGGTATATTGCATCTATCATTTCTTTTTTCCTGAATGCGTTGACAACCCTAACGCTTTCTATTCCACATCCTCTAACAAGCGCTGCCAGGTCTACGGGATTGGTTTTTTCTCGAGTTGCGGTCAGGCCTGTGCCCGGATTTGGTTGATAACCCGTCATTGCCGTCCAGCTGTTATCGAGAATCACGAGAGTTAGGTTAACCCCATGCTGTTTGGCGTTAATTAGGGGCGGAATTCCAGCATGGAAAAAGGTCGAGTCTCCTATTGTAGCAAGGATTGGCTTTTCGATTCCTCCCCATCTGAAACCCTGGGCGATCCCCAAGCTCGCTCCCATCGAAACCTCTGTCCAGCAGCTCTCGAAGGGCTTGTTCATTCCCAAGATAGTGCAGCCTATGTCTCCAGTAACAATTATCTCTCCTTTCTTGTAGCCGTGCTTCTTTATCGCCTCGTTGATTGCCAGGTAAGTTCCTCTGTGAGGGCAGCCAGCGCAGAACGTGAGAGGTCTCTGGACCCTCAGCTCACCTGCCCTTCCAGAAACCTTAGATTTGAAAGGGGAGATCGGCTGCTTACCAAGCAGCTTTTCTAATCCAACTGCCACAACATCATAGGTGTATTCTCCCACTCTCGATAGCCTGGGTTCGTCCTTGTCAAGCTTACCCAAAATCTCTGTTCTTTTATTGCAATCCAAGGCCATGCTTCTTACCTGGGTTTCGATTATTGGCTCCAGTTCTTCCAGCACCAGCACCCTGTTCGAGTGAGTTAGCAACTTCTCTATTTTTTCTCTGGGCAATGGGTTGGAAGTTTCAATTTCCAAGACAGAGAGCTCTAGACTGTTTTCCTTAACCAGCTCCTTTACGTAAAGTTTGCTTACGCCAGATGCTATAACTCCAAGCTTTCCCTTTATGCTTAGCTTGTTGAATCCCAGCTCATTCGCTAGTTCTCCCGCTCTTTTCAACCTTTCTAGAGTTTGTTCGTGCTGCACGGTACACCATTCGCTGGAAGCTTTTGTGTATTTTTGCAGATTCTTTTCGAATTCAGAAGGTCTCGACAGGTGCGAACGCTTTCCCAACTCAACCTCTGTCAGCGAGTGCGCCACTCGGGTCGTCGTTCTGAGCAAGATAGGAGCACCTGTTTTTTCTGATATCTCGAAGGATGCTTTAGCCAGAAACTTAGCTTTTCGAGGGCTGCTCGCGTCAAAGCAGGGGATTCCAGAAAGCAACGCATAGAATCGGGAGTCCTGCTGAACCATGCCCGCAGAGGTGCTTGGATCGTCTGCAACATAAACGACCAGTCCGCCTTTGCAACCAGAGTAAGCAATGGAAGCCAAGGAGTCAGAAGCCACGTTCAAGCCGGACATTTTCATTGTAGCCATGGCTCTTTTTCCACACCATGATGCCCCAGATGCTATCTCGAGAGCAACTTTTTCATTCACAGACCACTCGACATGCAGACCGTCGCTCAAACTTTTTGACCTCTCCGCCAAAACCTCCAAAACCTCAGTTGATGGTGTTCCTGGGTAGCCTGCAACAACCTCGACTCCCGCTTCAAGGGCACCCTCTGCAATAGCCTCATTTCCAGACATTATTCTTTTTTCCATCCTTATCTCTTCCTTTTGCCATATCTTATCAGCCCTGCTAGGGCTCTTGCCGCTCTCTCACCAGTCTCAAAATTATGAACGTTGTTTTGTTCAAATAAACGGATTCCATCCTCAACAAGCTTTCCAGCCATAAAACTAACCAGCACAGGTTTTTTAACCCGCTTGCGTGCTTCCACAACTCCCTCTGCTATTTCCTTTGAGCCGACAAACATCGGCGGGATGCATATGACCAGCACCGCATCATACTCCTCAGCAACAAGCTCGATGACCTTTTTGTACTCCTGGCTTGTTGCTTGAGCGGTAAGATCGATAGGATTCTTTAGGGAGCAAATCGGAGATAAAAAATCCTGCAATTTCTGTTTTAGCTCAGCCGTTGGCTCGGGTAGATATAAGTCCAGCTCTTCGCATTTGTCAGCGACCATAACTCCTGGGCCACCTGAGTTTGTCACTATCACAATTTTGTTGCCTCTTGGTAGACCTTCTAGATAATAAGCAAAGGATTGTGCAAGGTCAAAGAGCTCTTCTATATCGCTGACTCTGATTATGCCGGCTTGGTCAAAGGCTCCCTGGTAAATCTCGTCTCTGCCTGCTAGTGCCGCGGTGTGTGAGCTGACGCTCCTTCTTCCCGACTCACTTTTTCCCGCTTTTATCGCTATGATTGGTTTTTTGGATGCCTTTGCCGCCCTCAAAAATTTCTGGCCTTCTCTTAAGCCTTCTATGTAGACCATTATCACCTTGGTGGTGTCGTCATTGTTTAGATGCTCGATCAGATCGGCCTCGTCAACATCGCATCTGTTCCCATAGCTCACGAACTTGCTCATTCCAATTCCTTTGTCCTCTGCCCATGCCAGAACGGCGCCACCGAAAGCACCAGACTGTGCAATGAAGGAGAGATTGCCTCTGGGCATTCTCATCTCGATTGTGGGGAAAAAATTATGAAAAGTGTTGAACAGACCTGCGCAATTGGGACCGATTATTCTTACCCCCCTCTCTTTTGCAAGCTTAATGATATCCTCCTCTGCCTCCTTGTCTCCAACCTCGGAAAAGCCAGAGGTTATTATGATTGCAGCTTTGATTCCTTTTTGAACACTCTCTTCCAACACCCCCTTTACCAGACCAGCTGGGACAGCCACAACTGCAAGATCTATTTTGTCTTTTACTTCATCCAAAGAGCTGCATACCTTCAAATTGAAGACCGATCCGCCCCTTGGATTTATTAGGTATATCTTTCCTTCATATCCCCCTTCAAGAATATTCCTCAAAATCTCGTAAGCAACCTTCTTTGGCTTGGTTGAGCCGAATATTGCGACAGATTCGGGATTAAAAAAATCATTCATTTATCAAAAGATTTATTTATTCTTTAAAAGAGTTTTGCCTTTGTTGCTTCTACTAAAAAGCCACTTTTTGCTTGGTTTATGTTTTGAAGCAAACACAAAGACCAAGGATATTTTTATCTCTAGGAAAACATCAAACTGTTGGGACGGTTTGGGATTGAAGGTTAGCATAAGTCCATTGAATTGAGACCATGTTCAGGTTATCCTCCCAAAAACAAGGCTAAAGAACCTTACGGTTGTGGATGCGACAAAAAGAGAGAGAAAATAAGAGTGGAAAAGGTTACCATGAGAGTTTAGGCTTTTTTTGAAACGCTAACAGCAAATAAAACGCTAGGTTTGGTTGAGGGAAAAATAATTAACAATGCGCAACCAGTAGATTAAAAATATTTAATAGTGGAACCCTCATTCATTTCTATACCAAGATGATTCGCTAGGTCTGTTTCCATTAGTGCTTTGCCGAATACTTGAGTGAAACCTCCGCACATTGGAACATATTCTCTCATAGACCTATCAACAATTTTTGGTTTTATTGTGTTTTCTCCTTTGATCCTATACAATACTGCAGCTTGATCTCCATATATATTTGGATGGTTTAAAATTGGAACTGTCTTACCGATTATCTCTTTTTTTGACATATCCTTTGATACCTGTTCACCGAATAACAATATTATTTCATTGCCACCCATATGGCCTTTTACAAAATCTATTTCTTTTCCGGTTTCTTCGACTGGTTTAACCAGCTGCACGCCTGCCAGTATTCCTACAAATACCAACACCGCAAGAATGCTTAACAAAATTGCTAAACTTTTTTTATTCATTTAGTGTCCTCCATTATCCCATCGTATCTTCAATAAATTTAATTATTTGTATCCGTATATATTAATTTCGCATTCATTTTCCCACTGTAGCGAGATGCAACGATACATGATACTAGCTGTCTTAGTGAGCCATTAACTAATCAAGAGTCTACAGAGCCCTGTTTCAACTAATTGGGCAAGGAGACTCTATCTGTAAGAATGGGGATGAATTGTCCTTTCGCCTCCAATGGGCACAATCTAATTTTCTAGTG
>DUKC01000094.1 GCA_013329495.1 Thermoplasmata archaeon | reverse complement strand
TATCCGAGCATCAGCGGTAAATACCATCACTGGTTATCGTACCCTGAAAGGAGAAAAAGAAAATGCAAAAAAGAGTACTTTGTCTACTCAGTATATTGCTAGTTGGGGCTTTATTGCTTAGCTCGATTGGCTGTATAAAAGAACAAAAAAATGGGAAGGAGAAAATTTCCCAAGAGAAAATGAAAATCCTCCCAGGCTGGAAGGTGTATGAGAACAAGGAATGGGGGATCAGAGTTGCGTATCCTCCTAAGGTTGAAGTTGTAAAATCAAAAACTCCAGGTGGGACTTTATGGACTGATTTTAAATTTGAGAACAAGGAACTTGGTGATGCGTTTGGGTTTGGATGCGAAAAAATAGGAAAAGATTTTGGTCTTGCATCCTATGCCGCTCACCGCTCGGGCGCTGATAAGGAAGAGTTAGAAGACGTTACTATAGGGGGAAAGCTTGGAAAGATGNNATAAAGAATACGTCATGCCTGGAGAGCCGGCCGATTTATGCGTCTGGGCTTATGCAGTCCACAAAGGAAGAGTCTTTGAATTCCTTTTTGGGGGAGAGGACCCATGGAAAGAAACAGGTTATAAAATGCTTGATACAGTTGAATTCTTTTAGGAAAAAATGAAAAATAAATCCTCTTTGAAGATTTTGGTTGTGTCCATACTAACCCTCTCTATGTTTTTGGGTTGTGTGGGTGAAGACGAAACAGGATTAAAGCCGTATCAGGACCCTAACTTACCGGTTGAGGGTAGGGTGAAAGATCTGCTTAAGCGGATGACTCTGGATGAAAAGATTGGCCAAATGTGGCAAGCATCTCCAGATCTTGTTCGAACCTATAATAACTTTGATGAAGAAAAAGCGAGAAAGCTCGTCATCGGCTACGGTGTAGGGTCCTTTTTATCTATAGCTGGAGAAGACACTCAAAAGTTGCAAAAAATTGCGGTCGAGGAAACACGCTTGGGAATTCCCATCTTATTTGGGATAGATGCCATACACGGGCACGCTCTCTACAACGGTTCCACAATCTTTCCCATGCCTCTAGCGTTATCCTCATCATGGAATCCTGGACTAATCGAAAAGACAGCTTCAGCCACCGCCAAAGAAGTCGCTTCAACAGGAGTAAAGTGGACATTTTCTCCAATACTGGATGTGGCAAGGGATCCGAGGTGGGGTCGGATCATTGAGGGTTTTGGTGAAGATCCCTATCTTGTTTCACAACTGGGTGCGGCAAAGGTTAGAGGCTATCAGGGAAGCGATCTGTCATCTCAGGATTCTATTCTGGCCTGCGGTAAACACCTCGCAGCCTACTCGGAGACAACTGGCGGAAGAGACTATTCTCCTGCAGACATCTCAGAAAGAACCCTGATGGAAATGTTTTTGCCCCCGTTCAAGGAAGCCGTAAATGTGGGTGTCGGGTCCATAATGACCTCTTTTAATGAGATAAATGGCGTGCCATCAACAGCAAACACCGATCTTGTGAGGAATATTCTCAAGGATGAGTGGGAGTTCGACGGGTTGGTTGTTTCTGATTATGCTTCTGTGCGCATGCTTTATGATACGCACTACGTTGCTGAAGATTTGGAGGATGCAGCAAGATGCGCCGTTGAGGCGGGTGTTGACATGGAAATGGTGAGCGAAGCTTATATGGAGCATCTGGAAAGGCTTGTTATCGATGGAGTTGTACCAGAAAAGCTGATAGACGATGCGACTGGAAGAATACTAAAGACAAAATTTCTGCTTGGTCTCTTTGAAAATCCCTATGGCAGTCTCGATCCCTCTGTCATCAACTCCCGGCAGCACAGAAATCTCGCACTAGAGGCCGCGGAACAATCCATCGTTTTGCTCAAGAATGAAGGCATCCTGCCGCTGAAAGATGCAAGATCGATAGCGGTCATAGGTCCTTTGGCTGACGATCCCTCAAATCAACTGGGAGGCTGGACCGGAGACCAACCGGCTGAAAATGTGGTAACGGTCTTGGATGGGATCAAGAATAATGCTCCTCAAAGAACAAAAGTAAGGTACTCCAAAGGGTGCGACGTGCTTGGAGAGTTCGATAACATAAAGAAAGCCACGAGGATAGCAAGGAGATCCGATGTCGCAATAGTGGTTGTCGGCGAACTGGAAAACATGTCTTCAGAGCCAAACTGCAGAGTGAGCCTTAATCTTCCTGGCAATCAAGGAGAGCTCGTTAGGGCAATACACCACACAGGCACCCCTGTCGTGGTTGTTCTTATAAACGGAAGGCCACTTACCATAAACTGGATAGCTGAAAACATCCCTGCGGTAGTCGAGGCATGGTTTCCGGGACAGGAAGGTGGAAACGCGGTTGCTGAACTATTGTTTGGAAAGATAAACCCCTCCGGAAAACTCACGATGACGTTTCCAAAGAGTGTTGGCCAGATTCCTCTGCATTACAATCACTATCCGCAAAAGAATTGGGATCATGGGAAGTATGGGAAGAGATATGTAGATATAGAAGACGAGCCTCTTTTTCCCTTTGGATACGGACTTAGCTATACGAAATTTGATTACGGCAATCTCAAAATCATCCCCTCAAAAATAGACAAAAAGGGAGAAATCAGAATCAGCTTGGATGTGAAAAACGTTGGCAAAATCAGAGGGGATGAAACAGTTCAGCTGTACTTGAATGATGTTGTGAGCAGCGTTACGACACCGTCCAAAGAGCTCAAAGGATTCAAAAAGATAACGCTTAACTCCGGAGAAAAAAAGAATGTCAAATTCACACTGACTCCTAACGAACTATCTCTTGTCGATAGGAGTATGGAATGGGTCGTGGAACCTGGAATTTTTGAGGTAATGATCGGAAGCTCATCAGAGGATTTACGCCTAAAAGGCAGTTTCGAAATAATAGAATAAACTAGATGCAACGAAGAGCTGCACTAGGTGTGGAATCCTTTCTCTTTTCTTTTCAAGTCCATCTTTCTCAAACCTTGGTCTTTATGATTTTTTAGGGTGGTGTTCTCCTCTGCATTCTCTACCTCTACAACCTTTTTCCTTGACCTAAGATCTGATACTATCCTCACCCTTGAATCAAAATACTTGGATAGCAACCTCGTTACTGCTCTGTTTGCCTTGCCCCTAAATGGTGCCTCCCTAGTGTCAGTACAATTTAATTA
>DUKC01000074.1 GCA_013329495.1 Thermoplasmata archaeon | reverse complement strand
GCTTCGCATACCCGCCGGCCGTTAAGTGAAATCGGGCTTGCGGTGGCTTGGAAAGAAATATTTAAGAATGGAGGTGTGATAGTATGAGTATGGAAGCAAAAGAATCTCTAAGGGATTGGTCAAAAGAAAATGAAATATGGGACCCGAAGACTTGGAGAATTTTTCTGGAAAATGATCTTGTGCCTTTCTATAAGTGTGCATTTAGCTTGAATCAGCTTTATGAAACCCTTAAAAGTGATAAGATTTGTGGGAAATCTTCTTTGACAGATATCGATGACGAAACGCTAAGAGAGAAAATTAGAGTAGTTATTTATGGTGGTGTAAAGCCTAATAAAGATTTTAATACCCCTTTTGCAAAGTTTATGTATGATAATTTTGGAATCTGCGCAGAAGACACATCATCTTTTGAGGAAAGTATAAAATATTACGAAAGCTGGGGGGATAGTATTAAAGTAAGTGTTAATACAAGGTCATGGATACATCTTATACCAATCGAAGAGTTAGTCAGTAAGAGATGGGATTTATGGGAAAATAAGGCATCCCGCCTATCTAGCTAATCTGCTATTTGTGTTAGCACTCCAGCTGATCTTGGGCTCATACTCTTCTATGTTACTTCTCGCGTTTTTCATGTTCCCCCTTGTTTTGACTAAGATACACTTTGAGGAAAGAGCATTGAAGAGTGAGTTAGAAGAAGCATACGAGAGTTATACCCGGGAAGTTCCCATGTTCGTACCGAGATTAAAAAGCCAAAGAAGGTCGTGAACCGCTTGAAAAATAGAAATCTGTAGGTAGAAACCTAAGCTATGTGCCTCCTGTAGAATTTCTACTCTCCTGCTCTACCAATGAGAAAATTTAACCTCCTTCTCCTTTTTTCTTTAAAACTCAAAGAGGTCAGCTTGACCTAATCGTTTTCCAAACCCCTCATATTTTTTCAGGGCATTATCCACTCTGCTTAAAGAGAACTGATGCTCATCGCACAGCAGTTTTTCTACTTTTTCCTTATTAACTTTTTTCCAGACGAGATTTTTCACCCCAGTAACTTCTGGATTCAAGAAAATGCCTCTTACCTGCGGATAATTTGATGTGATCTCTTCTGGTATTGAAAACTTCTTTTCTTTGCTTAGTTCTTCCAAAGCTTTTTCTAGGGAACCTGCTTGTTTAATGAGCTTCACTCCACTCTTTGGCCCGATTCCCTTTACCCCCTCATTAAAATCTGTTCCCATTAGAATCGCAACATCCACCAATTGTTCCCTGTTTATTCCAAGGCTTTTGAGAGTGCGCTCAAGGTCTATGAGCTCTGGTCTCACATCAATCCATACCTTTTTCCGGGGCAACTTTCGTTTTCCTGTGATTGCCAGATTTCTCGCCAGTAATGGAGAACCAAACAGCAAGGAATCAAAGTCCTGAGAAGCACAGGCATAGACCTCGTGTTGAGAGGCCATCCAGCTCGCCTGGGCCTCTCCCTCCGAGGGAGCCTGGACCCAAGGAAGACCGAGTGCATCCAACAGATTTTTTGCTTCCTCTCTCATTTCCTTGCTCAGCCTCGAGGTCTGCTGGGCTTTTGTTCTTGCAAGCTCCAGATCACCAGCCTCAATCGCTTTTTTCCACTCAATGGTTGCTTTCTCTTTTATTGCTCTCCTCCCCTTAAGAGTTTTTATTTTTAGCGGGTGCGGAGCCCCATCGAACACATAAACTGGTCTAATTCCAACCTCAACGAGATTAGAAGTTCTGTAGAGCAGTCCGGCCAAATGAGAGGTTATCCTGTCTTTTGAATCCTTGAGGGGCGTTCCATCCGGCTGCCTTATTATTGACAAAAATTGATATAGGGCGTTGTTGGCATCGATCGCAATCGATCTGCCACTCAGATATGAAAGCGATATTTGTTTTTTTTCTATTGTGTTGCCGAGATCAATGCCCATTTTTTGTAGGTGGTAATAGAGAAAAAGAATATAAAATTATACTACGGCTTTTTTTAGCAGAATACAAGGCAAAATGCCGAGCACACTCACCCCTCCCAAAATCAGGTAAGCCAGACCCCATGGATCTTCCACAGGAAGGGATGCGATGCGAGCTACCAGGTAGATGGACAGGGCACCAACGGCTTGACCCACTATGAGAGCCACTCCAGATATCTTTCCCGCCTTCCTAGGGTCCAAATCTGTCGGCAGGGCCCAGGCTGTCCCCGATGTCCAGGGTCCCCCAAATCCAACAAAGAAGACAGAGACCAATGCCAAGGAATATCCCAGAGGCGCAATCTTAGGGAAAAGGATGGCCAGGCCCGTTGCTAGAGAAAAACCAATTATCAGAGATCTTGTCCTCGCACCGATCAACCCTTTCTTCCCTATTAGCAGGTCAGATAACTTTCCACCCAAAGGAGTGGCGACGACTCCTGCCAGGGAGAGGGAAAGCAGGGCCAGGGATTTTTGGAAGGGTTCCGCATAGCCAATGTCCGCGAGGTAAGGAGCGACATTCCCAACAACTCCAAATATCACCCAGCAATTCATAGAGATTATCCAGACCACCAACCAGGTGCTGGGAAGTGAATAAACCTTCTTCTTTGCTTCACCAGACTCTGCCCTTATCTTGATGGCCCCTTTTACTCGCTCCTCCATGGGGGGTTCTTTCATCAAGTACAGCCATCCAATCGAGAATATCACGAGAAGTACGCCCAAAGTTAGGAATTTCTCTTCCCATCCCCATCCGATTTCGCTCAGCAAAGCGACTATAAGAGCGCCAACTCCCGTGTTGAGGGCAACCGCTGTCATAAAAAGCCCCTGAGCCAACCCTCTTTCTCTCAGAGGAAACCAGCATCCCACCAGAGGTGAGAGCACCGCAAAAACCAACCCAAGACCTTGAATCGCACGCAAGGTCAGGCAAGCATACCATGCCAGAACCAGGCTGTTCATCAGCTGGGGCAAAAAAGGAATCAGAAATTGAGGTATAATAAGGAGAGGCATAAAGAGCAAAAAGGTTTTTCTAAAACCAAGTTTGTGAACCAGGGACCCCTGAAAGAAATTTCCTATCCCCTGGGTAAGCACAACCAAAGAGATGCCAAGAATCGCACTGCCGTATTCGATTCCCCCGAAAGCGTCCTGGAGGTCTCCTTCTTCAACCGCCGGAGATCCTAACTCAAGTGACCAAATTATCTGGGTCATAAAAATAAACATTATCAGCAGGCTACTCACGACTAGGATAATCCACCTGTATGAACTCGCCTTTGATTCGTTGTTCATTCTTCCTTCCTTTTAATTCTTCTCGCTCTCATATTCCCTCTCCGCCGGGAAGCTTGGGGAAGAGAGTGGTTTCTTCGATGCCTGACAAACCGCAAATCCATCTGGTCAGCCTTTCAATTCCTATGCCAAAGCCTGCTGAAGGAGGCAGACCTTTCTCTAGAAATTCCATGTAAGGCTGAAAGTTTTCGGGGGAAAGTCCAGTTGATTTGATACGAGAGCTGACCCTTTTATGCTCATGCTCTCTCTCTCCTCCCGACAGTGCCTCCCCGTAACCTTCAGGATAGACCAAGTCCATGTCCAACAGCACACCAGGCCTTGCGGGATCTTCCCTGTCATAGAACTCTCGCATTTCTTTGGGGAAGTCAACTATCCAGAAAGGCTCTTTGTGCAGGTAAGAAAGAATGTTTTCGAAATCCGGGCCGTACTTCTCATAGGCTTTTTGGTATGGGATCTGCTCAAACGGCCTGCTTGGTAGCTTTAACTTCCTGTCAAGCACAGACAACTCCTCTTTGCATGAGTTCTTGACTGAAGATATCACGTCCATCAGAAGCTCTTCTCCGAGTGATATCACATCCCTTCTCTTTGCTTCTTTAACCTCGAGATCCAGCTGTGTGAACTCTATCAGATGTCTTTTGGTATCCAGGAATTCGATAGGTTCTAATCTTATATTCGGAGAAAAAGCAAATATTTTCTCATGAACGAGCAGCGCTATCTGCTTGTGAAAGATCATAGACTGGGTTAGCTTGAATCTTTTTCCTTGATACTCTATCTCCCGTTTATCGACCAAATGGAACAGGGGGTCGGTGATCTGGGAAATAATCACAGGAGAGATTTCAATAAACCCCTCTCTCCTCAAGAAATCTCCCGAGCTTCTTCTTATCTCACTCTGAATTTTTGTGATTGCTTTTAGTTTACCTGATTTTAAGGATTTGTAGCGCTCATCGGTCTGCATAAGGAGAGAAATAAGCAAAAGCCTTTAAAAAGCTATGCAAGCGAAACCGCAAGATTATTTAATCCCCGAACTAATTTTTATTTATGCTCTCAATCGAAGAAGGAGAAACAGCTGTAAAGCATGCGAGAGAAGTAATCGACGCGCACGTTAAAAGAAAGAGCACATCAGCACGCAATCTTCCCTCCTCATTTAGTGAACGGAAAGGAGTCTTTGTCACCCTCAACACCATCCCTCAAAAGAATCTGAGAGGATGCATAGGCATACCTGAGCCAATAATGCCCTTCAAGGAGGCTTTGATTGAGGCCGCCGAGTCTGCCTGCAATGACCCCCGATTTTCCCCCTTAAGAGAAGAAGAACTCGATAGTGTCGTTGTTGAGGTCACGATATTGACAACTCCCGAACTGATAAAGGTCGACAGGCCTAAAGAGTATCTCCAAAAGATAAAAATAGGCAGAGACGGGCTTATACTCAAAAAATCATTTTATGGTGGGTTGCTGCTTCCACAGGTGCCTGTCGAATGGAATTGGGATGTCGAGGAGTTTTTGGCGCAGGTGTGCATAAAGGCAGGTGTGCTGCCTGACGCATGGCTCGAGGAAGACACGAAAATCTACAAGTTTCAAGGGCAAATATTTTGCGAGACCGAGCCCCACGGGAAAATCGTTGAAAGACCCCTGGCGTAACTCTGCAGCTCAAAGATAGTTGAGTCCATAAGTCAACTGAGCTGAGACCAGAGAGAACCTCGGAATCGAACAAGCAAGAAGGCGAAGAAATCAAATCCTCCACTTGCAGATACGAGGGAAACCAGCAACAAGCTTGGCTGGAAAACTTGCCTAGATTGCTTGAGGAAGGCTAGGATTAAGTAGAGGGCGTTAAAAAATGAAAATCGATGCTTTTAGACACTCCTCCTTTTATATGTCCTTTGCTTTTTGCCTTTGTACCCTCACTTTTTTGGCAAGCGTTCAGAGATAAAAGGCTGAGGATATGGAAGTTGAGAATGGAAATATATATAAATAGCGTGAGCGGATTACAAACACATACCTGGAATTATCAATCCAGAGTGGCTTAAAGGGTAAAGCTATGGACAATTACAAAGAGTCGAGGAGAGTTTTCGTCAAAAGGGCAAGAGAACCCCTCATACTCGTGCGCGAAAAGTTCATGCCTTCCAACTTTTTTGAAGAAATCAAAAGAGAGAATGAGATGCTTGTTGAGATGCTTAACAATATTTTGGAGGGTAAGGTGGGTGAAGCAATCCGCCTATCCGAAAAAGTTCTAGAGACCTCCAGCAACAGACGGGTTAAGTTCTGGATGTTGCTCCTAAAGGGTTTGGCTTATTTTAGCGATTTACTGCTAGATGCTGCCGTTACAGCATGGGACAACAGCTTGCGTTTTAGTGAAACGATGTCCGAAAAAGCCATCCTGTTCAACAACACTGGACTGGCATACCTTAGAAAGGGCGATCTGGACAAATCAATAGAAATTTTTGGCGCCTCTCTAGAACTATGCGAAAAAAACAAACTCGAAGATTCGATCATCATCCATACTCTCAACCTGCTAGGAGAGGCATACTACTGCAAAGGGCTAGTTAAGAAAGCTGAAGTCTTCTTTTCTCGGGGGTTAAAAATTTCAATGGAAGCAAAGGACTTTTCGGAAAGCTCTTGGGCTCATAATGGACTTGCAGGGATAAGGATCTTTAAGGGCGATTACAAGGGTGCAATGGAATCAATTAACGAAAACCTAAGGCTATTCAGTCGAGGAGATACCACAGATGAAGAAACTCGTGCGATGGTATTTCTGTTGCAGAGCCAGATCTATAGAGATGAAAAAAGGAGAGACGAGTCAATTAAAGTTCTGTGGGATGCTCTCAGAGAGATCGATGGATGCAAAGGAATAGACTCGGCAAGAATAGAAAATTTAAAGTGGCTTGCTTGCCAAGGTTTTAGCGAGACTGCCCTCAAAGACGGAAATCTTACCGAAGCTAGAAAATGTCAGGAGCAAGCATTGACTATCGCTGTAGATTCTCATAACAAGTTAGCGATAGGAAAAACGTATCTCGCTCTTGCCAAGATAAATGCGACAGAGGGGAGAGATTCGATCAACTACATAATAAGCAGTTTGACCCTTTCCCAGGAAACGAATTCTTCCGAGCAGATGGCGCAATCTTATCACCAGCTGGGTGACTATTACAGAAAAATTTATCCTTTGAAGGCCATAGAAAATTATAACCTTGCATTGGCATTTTACAAAGGTATAGGGTACAAAATGGGTGAAGAAAAAATTAAAGAAAAGCTAAAATGGATCAAAAGCAAAAGAAATCTAACTAAGGAAGATGCAGTCAGGTTCGTCACTGCAGCAAAAGAGATTCTTCCTAGCCTATTTTTTATCGAGACAAAGGAAAGCAAAAAGGGAAGAAGACCCTATCGCGACCGCTCTCTGCTGTTGCTCTGTCTGCTAAAGTTGTATCTGGATGTTAGTTATCGAGCCATAGAATCCGCGCTCACCTCGTCTCCGGAGCTGAGAAAATTGGTAGATATTGAGAAGGCTCCGGACCACAATACTATCCAGAGAGCTGCGAAACGGTTTGGAGATGCCTATCTAAAAGGATTGCTCAAGCCAATCCTGAATATTCTAGAGTGAAGGCTTTTACCCTTCGAGCCGGTTTTGAGACAAGGAGTGAGACAATAAGCAAAAAAGGGGAAGGTATAAATAATATAAAGAACATAAAAACATTGAGGAAAAAATGGATCCAGCAACATTAACCTTCATAATATCGTTGTTAGGCATAATACTTACAGGTGGAGCAGGTTGCATAACCGCGTGTCTTGGATTTGGAGGGCTCGGAACGTGTGGCGCTTCATTGATTGCACCTTGCCTCGGCTCTATGGGATGTTGCGCTCCCCTTTCCATATGCATTGGGTCAGGCGGAGTGGGAACTTGCCTCGCCTCTCTAAGCGTTTTTTGCGGTCCAATGGGATGTTGCACTTGCCCTTCCATACTCATCGGAACGGGCGGAGTGGGAAGCTGTCTCGCCTCTCTAAGCGCTTTTTGCGGTCCAATGGGATGTTGCACCCCTCTGTCAATATTCATAGGCCCCGCAGGAATAGGTTCTTGCTTTGCATCAGTGATAACAGCACTGTGTGGTGGAATGGGTGTATGTGCCCCACTCCAAATAGTAATAGGACCCCAGGGAGTAGGACCATGCCTAACTGGATGCATAGGCCAATCATGCGGATACCAAGGAATCTGGACACCGTGCCAGATACTAGTTGACTGCATGCCCTGGTCTGGCAGCCGAGGATATTCAATGGGATGCATAAATTCACTGCT
>DUKC01000162.1 GCA_013329495.1 Thermoplasmata archaeon | reverse complement strand
ATCCAAAGTTGAAAATTGAAAAGAAGAGTTTAGACCACTTTATTAAGATGAATGAGGATCAAGAGGTAAAGAAGTCAGATTCTTTCACCTAACCTGCCTCGCAAACTTGCACATCTGCCAAAACGAATATGCGAGATTGTCCAGATTGCGCGCCAAATTGTGGAGGTCTGCTGAGCCATGCCAAAATCTCCAGAGAAAAAAATAGAGCTCAAACTATTTATATTCAAAACAAAGTGTTTAATTGTTTTCCATGAAGGATAGAGACTACATGAAAAGAGCCATCACATTGGCAAAGAAGGGATATCCCTCTCCAAACCCTAGGGTGGGGGCCGTGATAATCAAAAATGGGAGAATTGTTGGAGAAGGATATCATGCAAAGGCGGGTTTGCCCCATGCTGAAATAAACGCTCTGAAGGAAGCGGGCGAGGAGGCTAGAGGAGCAACTTTGTACGTTTCTCTGGAACCATGCTGTCACTATGGCAGAACACCGCCCTGCACTGACTCCTTAATAAGTGCTGGCATCTCCAAGGTAGTTATAGGATGTGTAGATCCCAATCCACTCGTTGGAGGAAAGGGAATAGAAATACTAAGAGACCATGGTGTAGAGGTAAAGACGGGAGTGCTGGAAGAAGAGTGTGAAAAATTCAACGAGATATACTTCAAACACATAACAAAAGGAGAGCCTTTTGTTTTGCTTAAGATGGCTATGAGCTTGGATGGTAGGATAGCCGATAGATACGGTAACTCAAGATACATAGCTTCGGAAAAATCCTTAAAGGCAGTGCACAAGCTAAGGAAGAGGTATGATGCAGTGCTGGTTGGAGCAAACACTGTAAGGAGGGATGACCCACAACTGGATGTGAGATATGTCAACAATAGAGAAGGCAGAGACCCCTATAAGGTTGTGGTAACCACGAGACTGAGCAACTTGCCAAAGAATGCTAAGCTGTTTAAAAAAGAGAAGGTTATGGTGGCTTGCTGCAAAAAAGATTCTGATTTAGAAGGAGTTGAGATTCTCCAATTTCCAGGCGAGAAGGTGCCCATGAGGGGGCTAATAAAAACATTGGCAAAAAAAGGAATAACCAGCGTTATGATAGAAGGAGGGGGAGAGGTATCTTGGAGAGCGCTGAAAGAGAAGGTGGTAGATAAGATAATTTTTTTCTTATCCCCCACGATTCTAGGAGGAGGTAAGAGCGTGGTAGACGGCGAGGGTTTTCCACTTAAAGATTGCTTAAAAATAAGTTATGAAAAAGTATATAAGTTGGACAAGGATTTGGTAATAGAGGCCGTGCCTCTTTAGTAATATGTTCACGGGTATTATAGAAGAAGTTGGCGAGGTTAGAAGGATAGACGGAAGCGAGATCTGTATAGAGAGTTCGCTGGAACTAAAAGAGGGAGAAAGCGTAGCTGTTGAGGGGGTGTGCCTTACAGTCAAAGGGATTAAAAATTCTACCTGCTCTTTTCAATTATCTGAAGAGACTTTTAAGAGGAGTGCCTTGGGACATCTGCACGAGGGATCCAGGGTTAATCTCGAGAGGAGCCTTAGATTAGGAGACAGACTGGGAGGACACATGGTTTTAGGGCATGTGGACACAGTGGGCAAGATAGACGAAATTGGGAAGGTGCTGAGGGTAGACCTAGGGGAAAGATATGGATATCTTATAGAAAAGGGTTCAATAACTGTGGATGGTATAAGTTTGACCCTCTCCGACATGTCTGAAAGATCTTTTAGTGTTGCTCTTTTACCATATACCATAGAGAATACTTCTTTAAAGTATAAGAAGGTTGGAGACAAGGTGAACGTGGAGTTCGACTATTTGGTTAAGATACTTCTCCATTCCACAAAAGTTAAGAGAGATGATGCAGCATGGATAGCGACCATTTGAACGGCAAATTTGCTAGAATAGAAGAAGCCTGTGAAGAGCTAAAGAAGGGCAGGTTCGTCATTGTAGTGGATGACAGAAACAGGGAAAATGAGGGGGATTTGGTGATGGCGGCTGAAAAGATCACGCCAGAAGCCATAAATTTCATGGAATCTCACGCCAGGGGTTGGATATGCGTGCCCATGAGAGGAGAGCATTTGGATAAGCTAAGCAGCCCATTGATGGTCTCCAACAACACTTCAAAGTTCTCCACAGCTTTCACAGTAACTGTTGATTATACCAAGGGCACGACCACTGGGATCTCTGCTCGAGACCAGTATCTGACCATAAAGGCTTTGGTATCTGAAGACAGCAAGCCTCAAGACTTTGCAAAGCCGGGGCATGTCAGACCCCTTAGGAGTGTTGAGGGAGGAGTACTTAAGAGAGCGGGTCACACCGAAGCCGCGGTAGACCTAAGCAGGCTGGTGGGCTTGTGTCCAGCGGGAGTGATATGTGAGATAAAAAAGGATGATGGCGGCATGGCAAGACTGCCTGATTTGTTTGAGTTTGCTGAGAGATTCTCTCTTAAGATTGTGACCATAGCAGACTTGATAATGTACAGGAAATTAGGAGAGAAGCTCGTAAAGAAAGTGGCAAAAGCGAGTCTCCCCACCGAATTCGGTTATTTCGATGTCTATGCGTATGAGAGCACAGTCGACAAGGATGCTTACATAGCCTTGGTCAAAGGCAAAATCGGTGAAGAACCTGTACTAGTCAGGGTACACTCAAGCTGTTTAACGGGAGATGCTTTTCATTCCATGCGGTGCGACTGCGGTATGCAGCTGGAGCAATCTTTGAAGAGGATAGGGGAGAAAACCGGTGTTTTGTTGTACATACAAAATCAGGAAGGAAGAGGGATAGGCTTGCTGAACAAGATAAAGGCGTACGAGCTTCAGGATAAAGGTTTGGACACTGTGGAGGCAAACCATGTTTTGGGCTATGAGTGCGATCTCAGGGATTACGGCATTGGTGCCCAAGTTCTTTCAGATCTTGGAGTTAAAAAGATAAAGCTCATGACCAATAACCCTAAGAAAATGGTGGGCTTAGAGAGTTACGGGTTGGAGATAGTGGGGACGGTTCCCATAGAAGTGGAACCGACCGCGCTAAACAAAAATTACCTAAAAACCAAAAAATATAAGATGGGACACGTACTAAAGGAGGTCTGATGGAAAAGAAAGTTTATGAAGGCGGTTTGGATGCTAGCAATCTCAACTTTGCGATCGTAGCTAGTAGATTCAACGATCTACTCACAAAAAACTTAGTTGAAGGAGCCTTGGACTCTTTAAACAGGCATAACGCCAAAAGCGTTGAAATATTTTGGGTTCCGGGATCTTTCGAAATCCCCATAGTGGCCAAAAAAGTAGCAATGAACCAAAAGAAGGATGCTATCATTTGCTTAGGTGCTTTGATCAGAGGAAAAACTCCCCATTTTGAGTACCTATCTGCTACGGTGACCAAGAGTCTCGCAGAAATATCACGAGAGGGAGGGGTACCAATAGCCTTTGGAATAATAACGACGGATAGCTTGGAGCAAGCCATAGAAAGAGCGGGTACTAAACAGGGGAACAAGGGATTTATAACAGCAGAGAATGCCATAGAGATGGCGAATCTCTGCAAAAAAATTGAATAAGTGCAAACCGTCCTTGGGTTCAAAAGCAGTTGTCCCCTTATTAGCGACTTGNNCAACCACGACAACAACTGCGATAAGCACGTGTTCTAAGATTACCTTATAAGATTTTATGTTTTGCTGCTTGGCGAGGTGCACACTAAACAAAGTTATTAGAGAGAAACCCCATATTACGCTAACAATTATCGCAGTAGACAGAGGCAACAATAAAATTGGAAGGACGAATGTCAAAGCGAAAACAAACTTTGATAAGAAGGCGGTAAGAGTTGCTTCCCAGATTTCTTTTGGTGAATGCTGGATCTCAGCTTCTTCGGAGATGTGAATTCCTAAGGCATCTGAAAGAGC
>DUKC01000012.1:4925-9914 GCA_013329495.1 Thermoplasmata archaeon | reverse complement strand
CGGGGCGCAGCAGGCGCGAAAACTCCGCAATGTGCGCAAGCACGACGGGGGAACTCTGAGTGTCAATGCCATGCATTGACTGTTTCTAATCCTAAAAAGCTTAGAGAGTAAGGGCTGGGTAAGACGAGTGCCAGCCGCCGCGGTAACACTCGCAGCCCAAGTGGTAATCGTTATTATTGAGCCTAAAATGTTCGTAGCTGGTTTGCTAAATGCATAGATAAAACGAAGGGCTTAACTTTTCGATTTCTATGCAGACTAGCAGACTTGAGATCGGGAGAGGTCAGAGGTACTCTAAGGGGAGGGGTGAAATCCTATAATCCTTAGGGGACCAACAGCGGCGAAGGCGTCTGACTAGAACGAGTCTGACAGTGAGGGACGAAGCCCTGGGGCGCAAACGGGATTAGATACCCCGGTAGTCCAGGGTGTAAACGCTGCCTGCTTAGTGTTAGATATTCTTTATGGGTGTCTAGTGCTGGAGAGAAGTTGTTAAGCAGGCTGCTTGGGGAGTATGGTCGCAAGGCTGAAACTTAAAGGAATTGGCGGGGGAGCACCGCAACGGGAGGAGCGTGCGGTTTAATTGGATTCAACGCCGGAAAGTTCACCAGAGGAGACTACCGCATGAGGGCCAGGCTGAAGACCTTGCTCGATCAATAGGTAGAGAGGTGGTGCATGGCCGCCGTCAGTTCGTACCGTAAGGCGTTCTGTTAAGTCAGACAACGAACGAGACCTCTGTCTCTAGTTGCTAATTGTCTCTCCGGAGATGGTGCACACTAGAGAGACCGCTTGCGCTAAGCAAGAGGAAGGAGGAGGCAACGGCAGGTCAGTATGCCCCGAATCTTCTGGGCTACACGCGCGCTACAAAGGTTAGGACAATAGGTTCCTTCACCGAGAGGTGAGGGCAATCCCGAAACCTAATCGTGGTTCAGATTGAGGATTGAAACTCATCCTCATGAAGCTGGATTCCGTAGTAATCGCGGGTCAGCATCCCGCGGTGAATGTGCCCCTGCTCCTTGCACACACCGCCCGTCAAGCCACGTGAGCAAGGTCTGAGTGAGGATAAAGATTCTTGCTTTGTTCAAACTCAGGTTTTGCAAGTGGGGCTAAGTCGTAACAAGGTATCTGTAGGGGAACCTGCAGATGGATCACCTCCTAAGACTTAAGCAAACATCATATTTTCCTGCTAGACCCAAGTGGAATCTTTGGATTCTGCCGGCTTTGAATGCGAATTAAGGGCCGGTAGATCAGCCGGAAGATCGCCAGCTTTGCAAGCTGGAGGCCTCGGGTTCAAGTCCCGACCGGTCCATACATTCCATAAAAAGAAAGCTAGTGCATTTCTTTGTGAATGCATTAGTAAGAGAGAGAGCGAATCCTTCGCTCAATGAGCTCGAACATACGTGATAGAGAGTGAAAGATTGAGCCAGTATGCTACGCCATTTGATGAATCGCTTGGTTCAAGCACCGAAGAAGGCCGTGCCAAGCTGCGATATGCCTTGGGTAGGCGCAAGGAGCCTATGATCCAGGGATTGCCGAATGGGACTTCCTACCGTCTTCGGATGGTGATCCGTAAGGATTGGGAACCTGCTGAATTGAAACATCTTAGTAGGCAGAGGAAAAGAAATCAATTGAGATGGGGTTAGTAAAGGCGATCGAAAACCCCTTAGGGCAAACCGAATCCTTCAGCGAAGAGCTGGAGGAGATGTGGGGTTGTAGGTCCCGGTTACTTCCTATCAGCCGGACTCTAAGTTGGCTGGAATGCCATGCCATAGAAGGTGACAGCCCTGTGGAGGAAAAGCTGAGGAAGATTGCCGGGTAACCTGAGTAGTGCGCGTTGGAATTCGCGTATGAATCTGGGAGGCATCAACTTCCAACCCTAAATATCGCTTGAAACCGATAGTGGAATAGTAGCGTGAGCGAAAGCTGCAAAGCACCCATAACAGGGGGTGAAAAGAGCGTGAAATCAGATGGTTACAGACTCGATGGGCATGAAAGCGAGGAAACTTTTTGTGGAGCAGTGTCCATCTTTCCGTTTCGAAAAACGGGCCAGGGAGTTTTTGTCAAAGGCAAGGTTAAGCAAGCAAATTGCGGAGCCACAGCGAAAGCGATCTCTTGCAGGTAACGAGAAGAGAGGTGAGTTCGCCTCAGTCTTTGGTGAAAAACCCGAAGCCAGTCGATCTATGGGTGGCCAGGTTGAAGCTCCATGAAAGTGGGGTGGAAGACCGAACCGGTGCTGACGTGCAATTCGCTCGGATGAGCTGTCCATAGGGGCGAAAGACCAATCTAGACTGGCGATAGCTGGTTCCTCCCGAAACTACTCGCAGGTAGACCTCTAGTTAGAGAGGTGGCGTGGTAGAGCACTGAATAGGTGTGGCAGGGGAAGAAATTCCTCGGCATCTTATCAAACTCCGAATGCGTCACCCTCGTAGAGCTAGGGCAGTAAGGGTATCTGGGGTAAGCTTGGTATCCGAAAGGGAAACAACCCAGCCTTAGGTTAAGGTCCCCAAATTTTGGCTAAGTGCTATAGAACAAAATCCGTTTATGACCCAAGACATCTAGGAGGTTGGCTTAGAAGTAGCCATCCTTTAAAGAGTGTGTAACAGCTCACTAGCCGAGGTCGTGGGCGATTAAAATGGACGGGGCTAAAGTCAAATACCGATACCTAAGCATGCGAAAGCAATTGGGTAGGGAGGCGTCGTGCGTGGAGAGAAGCTGGGGCGTGAGCTCCAGTGGACCGCGTTCGAACGAGAATCCTGGCATAAGTAGCAGCCAAAGTCAGGTGAGAATCCTGACCACCGAAAGGGCTAGGGTTCCTCGGCAATGTTCGTCAGCCGAGGGTTAGTCGGTCCTAAGGCGTGCCTTAACCGAACACGTCGAAAGGGAAGCAGGTTAATATTCCTGCACTTCAGACACATTTGTCCAACGGAGGACATATCCGGGTAGACCTTGCAGAATCATCGTTCTGTCCAAGCGTATTAAGTCTGGGGAGAACCGTAAAGGTGAGAACCAGACCAAGGCGTGATGGGTCCGTCGTTTGAGATGGATTTGGTTGATCCCAGGTATCCATGAAAACTCTGTTGGGATGTAGTGTTTGGATCCGTACCGAGAACTGACACAGGTGCCC
The DNA here is from genome assembly GCA_013329495.1 of Thermoplasmata archaeon. Lineage (GTDB taxonomy): Archaea > Thermoplasmatota > E2 > UBA9212 > UBA9212 > UBA9212 > UBA9212 sp9212u. The sequence goes on along the minus strand of DUKC01000012.1, from coordinate 6,796 downwards.
CTAGCCGAGAAGGCTAAGGTGTAGCAGGCTTAATCCTCGCAAGGGAACTCGGCAAATTAGCTCTGTACCTTTGGTAGATAGAGTGCCAGCCTTGAGAAAGGCTGGTCGCAGTAACAAGGTGGCTCTGACTGTTTAATAAAAACATAGGTGGCAGCAAGTCCGAAAGGATTAGTATTGCCGCTGAGTCCTGCCCAGTGGCGGTATCTGAATCACCGGTTCAACGGTGTGAAGGACCGCTAAACGGCGGGGGTAACTATGACCCTCTTAAGGTAGCGTAATACCTCGCCGCTTAATTGGCGGCTTGCATGAATGGATTAACAAGAGCCATGCTGTCCCTGCGAGGAACCTGGTGAAATTGACTTACTGGTGCATAGTCCAGTACTCTCTAGAAGGGAGCAAAGACCCCGTGGAGCTTTACTGCAGCCTGCTGTTGTGATGCGATTCTAGTTGTGTAGCGTAGGTGGGAGGCTGAGAAGCTTGGGCGCCAGCTCAAGTGGAGCCGTCGATGAAACACCACCCTCCTGAAATTGTGTCACTAACTTCGAAAGAAGGACACCTGTAGGTGGGCAGTTTGGGTGGGGTGCCACGCCCTCGAAAAGATATCAAGGGCGCCCAAAGGTCACCTCAGGAAGGTCAGAAATCTTCCGCAGAGTGCAAGGGCAAAAGGTGGCTTTACTTGGATTGGGACAATAACAATTCAAGTTGTGAAAGCAAGGCCTAGCGAACCACTAAACCTTCTTGATGAGGGTTAGTGATAACAGAAAAGTTACCCCGGGGATAACTGAGTCGTCTCCAGTGAGAGTCCCTATCGACCTGGAGGATTGCTACTTCGATGTCGGCTCCCCCCAACCTGGTGGTGCATAAGCTGCCAAGGGTAGGGTTGTTCACCCGTTAAAGGGGGTCGTGAGCTGGGTTTAGACCGTCGTGAGACAGGTTGGATGCTATCTTCTAGAGATGTTTGATGCCTGAGGGTAAAAACCCTTTAGTACGAGAGGAACAAGGGTTTGCAGCCACTAGTCTACCAGTTGTCTGATAAGGCAATGCTGGGCAGCCACGCTGTAAAAGATAAGTGCTGAAAGCATCTAAGCACGAAGCTTGACCTAAAACGAGGCATCGTAGGACTCCTGTAAAAGACAGGTTTGATAGGACTGGGGTGTAAGCATCGAGGCAACGAGGTGTTCAGCCCGCAGTTACTAAACGTCCATTCTACTGGCTCAATCCACTTGACTCTTCACGTATGCAAAGCTTTTTATACGCAAAATAACTCTAAAAATTGGTTGGACGGTCATGGAGGGCTGGTTCACCTGGTCTCATCCCGAACCCAGAAGTTAAGCAGCCCGTCGTGCTGGGTTGTACTATGATGCGCGAGCTCATGGGAACCCCAGCATGCTGTCCACCATTCAACAAAAAAATTAAAGGATATTTTTCCAAATTGTATTATTTTATTTTTAATTATTTGCAATCGGGCTTTCAGTATCCTATAATAATTGTACCTGTAGATATCCCAGTTTCCATTTCTGTTATCCTGATAAACCACATGTGTGTCATAAATTGCAGGACACACTTGGTCTATCGTATTTCTATCTATTGAAATTTCATTTTACGCACTTCAGAAGCTGTTGTTTGACAGATAACAAACATTAAGATTAGACCACCCATTATCAATATTATTTTTTTCATTTCATCTCTTTTGGTTAAATTTCACTCCTCCTATAAAATGCTTCCTGTAATTTCTATAATAACGACAAATGATTGATTACCCTCAAGCTGGATATGGTGTTATTTCATTCCAAACCTACCTTTTGCTGTCATTCTTTCCTCTTTTCCTTTTTAAAATCAGTGCTAAATGGAACTCTTATCTCCTTGCCAGC
>DUKC01000012.1:0-4858 GCA_013329495.1 Thermoplasmata archaeon | reverse complement strand
TTTCCCAGATAGAATTTCTCCTTTCCAGTCTTTAATAAACCATTCAATCAAGTCTTCATTTTCTCCGTTTCTTCGAATCTCCTCTTTGTATTGTTCTGCAACCTCTATCAATTCTCTCACAACGTCCGGATAGTCGCCAGCAAGGTTAAAACGCTCGGATGGATCGACTTCCAGATCAAACAATAGCGATTTTTTTGGTGTGACCCAATTTTTCTCTATTGCATACCCTCCTTTACTGTGGTCATAGTAACTGAAATGAAGTTTCCATTTGCCCTTTCGAATGGCCGTTAGATGTTCAGCAGCATAGTAGTAGATCGCACGTTCAGGAGATGTTTTACCTTCAAGCACAACAGGCATCAGGTCTATACCATCAATAGGGCGGTCTGTTGGAATGATACCACCTGCTAACTTTATGCAAGTAGGGAAGAAATCCACCACAGATCCTACCTCAGTGCAGACCTCTCCGGCCGGCAAACGACCCTTCCACCGAGCTATAAATGGTTCGCGCATGCCCCCTTCCCACGTGTCTCCCTTGGCTCCGCGGAGAAGTCCAGCAGATCCGCCATCCTGCTTCTTTATCGTCCAAGGACCATTATCGCTGGTGAAGATCACTAGAGTATTCTCGCTAAGTCCGAGGCGGTCTAATGTTGCGAGAATCTGTCCGGTGCTCCAGTCAATTTCCTCGATCACGTCTCCATACAAACCGCGTTCTGAAGTGCCACGAAACTCTTCTGAGGCGGCAAGCGGAACGTGAGGCATTGTGTGTGGAAGATAAAGGAAAAATGGTCGGTCTTTGAAATGCTCTATAAAAGCAATCGCTTCCTCGGTATATCTTTTCGTGAGAGTGCTTTGATCAGTTGGGTGTTCAATCCGTTTATCGTTTCTCCAAAGATCCGGACTATACATGTCATTGCTGTAAAGAAGCCCATAGTGATAATCGAATCCCTGACGCAACGGCCGATACTCGTGTTTGCTTCCCAGGTGCCATTTGCCGATGCATGCGGTTGCATACCCGAGGGGTTTCAACGCTTCTGCAATGGTGGTCTCATCCTGCGACATTCCTCGTGTGTTGCCTGGGAAAAATACTTTTATGACGCCGGTGCGTATGCAATTCCTTCCGGTCAGGAGTGCAGAACGGCATGGAGAGCACACAGGAGCACCTGAGTAAAACTGTGTCATCTGCACACCTTCATCTGCCATCTTGTTTAGATTTGGTGTCCGAATAGTGGGATTACCTCCCCGATTCCAATCTCCGTATCCCATGTCATCGCACATGATGATGACAAAGTTGGGTTTTTGTTCACCACTTGTACTCATTGATCCTGCACCTTTTTCCGTTGGAAATGATATGCATCCTGTTAACATCAAAACAAAAATGCACATGATTACTCCAATAATTGTTTTTTTCATGCAATCCCCCTTTATGCTACTAAAAACTTAAACAACTTTTTATTATAAAAAACCTCACCACCAATCTAAATTTTTTTTTCGTCTCTATAGTGCCAATCCTCCACCAAGCTTCATCGGACCTCTATTATAGTCACTGCATATTTTTTCCATTTCGGTTAAGAAGATCGAACATAAGCGGGTTAATCAAAAAGAGAAAAGAGAAAGAAGGAGTAGAATTGAAATTTTTTTCGTTATCTTCTTCAAAAGAATTCAACTGTGTCAAGCATTCTATTACCTGTTTCTTCCCATATTCCTTTTTGTGGGCCACTCTCTTGTCCCCCAAAAAGGAATTCAAAGACTCTTCCTTTGTGGACCACAAAAACCCAGACGCATGTATCGGGTGGCACTCCAGGCATGACGTATTCTTTATGTTTTTCCATCTTTCCAAGCTTTCCCCCTACGGTAACGTCTTCTAAATCTTCCTTATCAGCACCTGCATGTTGAGCAGCATAGGATGCAAGATCAAAATCTTTTCCTATTTTTTCGCAGCTAATCCCAAACGCATCACCAAGCTCCTCATCTTTAAATGAGAATGCTACGCCTTTCCATGTTTTACGTTCTGTTTCTACTTGGCACTCGGGGGGATACGCAACTCTAATTCCCCATTCCTTGTTCTCATACACCTTCCTGCCTGGAGGGATTTTCATTTTCTCGCCTCCAAAAACTTTCTTAGGTTCTTCTTTAGTTTCTTTTATACATCCGCAAGAGCTCAGGAATAGAGCTCCAATTAGGAATACACTCACTAAGCAAAACACTCTTTTTTGCATTTTTCCCCATAGTAGCTTACTATTAAAATCAATATAATTCAATATAATAAATTTGTTGCTTCTCATCTATGTTTTCCTGTCAAATTATTCTTGTAATTAGGAGCTAGGCTTATGTTTGGTATGCCTTTTCTGAGGTACCTTTCAAATATTCTCCTTTTGTCATGTGATATGGAAAACAAAAGCAAAAGTCAACATGCATGGTTTTTGTGCGTAAGCCAAAGTTGATTTGCTCTAGGAGATATTATTTTAAATAGCAAACAACTTTGTTAAAAGAACTCAAAGACGGAGCATGAGTCAACACCATGGAACCCTTGCTTTTTGTTTGGATCATAACAAGCATCTTCCTGCTGCCATTGCCTTTTATTTTTATTCTAAAGACTGGCCGATCCAACCCAGCCTACAAAATAGGACTAGTCACCCTGGTCGTTGGTAAAATAATAGAGGCTTCGCTGAATCTCACTCCAACCTTGTGGAAGCTTATGTACCTTAGCGATCCGGTTATGATGGCGGGTGGCATCCTCCTCTTCGTTGGGCTAACTAAGCTTAAAAAAGAAAACTCCTCTAAAACCAAATATGGGTCTTTGGTTTGCGGAATCATCCTGATCTCCACTTTTATGTATGGTACTGCATACGGCATCTATGGTGTGACTGACTGGACCTACCCCGCAGTATCGATCGTGTATTATACCTGTTTTTGGGCTTTAGCTCTTTGCTACCTAGATCTCGGAGATCATCACCCCTTATCATTCGTGGGAGCATTTTTTGTGATAATTAACATACTGATATGTTTTTCATACGATGGTGGGCTCTTTTCCGGTATGATAACTGAAGAGGAGTATGCCGCAGCTCCTTGGTACTTCAGTTACATGACACAGAGCATTGGCGGTCTCTTCGCTTCTCTTGGAGTTATTTTTAAAGATAAACTCGGGACCAGGAATCTTCGTAAATAGATAAACAAAATATAAATACAAAATACGCTATCTATCCAAATCATGGCGAAATACAAAATTGCTTGGATGCCTGGGGATGGCGTTGGAATTGATGTTTTGAAGGCGGCAAAAATAGTTTTGGATAAGGTGGGCTTGGACGCCGAATACATTCCTGCGGATGTGGGATGGGAGTTTTGGGTAAACGAGGGAGAGCCCCTACCAGAGAGAACAGTAAAGACAATGAAAGAAACCGATTGTTCTCTCTTTGGTGCGATAACCTCCAAGCCTTCAAGGGTGGCTCAAAAAGAGTTATCTCCTAAACTGCAAGGAAAGGGCCTGAGCTATAGGAGTCCGATCGTGAGAATAAGACAGATGTTTGATCTTTACATATGCTTCAGACCCTGCTATGCATATGAAGGCAATCCGCTGAATTATAAAGACGGAATCGACCTGGTGATATTCAGAGAGAACACAGAAGACCTGTACTCGGGGATCGAGTTTGACAGAGTACCAGAAGAAATGCTAAAAATCAAGGGAATGGAAAAGTGTCCTCCCGATGCTGCTGTTTCCCTGAAGATAATCACAAGAAGAAAATCGGAGAGAATCATTCGGGCTGCTTTTGAGTTTGCAAAAGAAAATAATAGAAAGAGAGTTACCTGCGTTCACAAGGCAAACGTGGTGAGAGCGGCTGATGGGCTGTTCTTGGATGTATTCAATCAAGTCTTAAAAGAGTACCCAAACATAAAGGCTGATAATGCAAATGTTGACGCACTTGGCATGTGGCTGTTAAAGAATCCTCTCGACTACGAGGTGATGGTGGCTCCAAATCTTTATGGAGACATAATTTCCGATCTTTCCTCCCAAATGGTGGGCGGTCTTGGGTTTGCATCTTCCGGTAACATAGGGGACAACTACGGAGTGTTTGAGCCCACTCACGGCTCCGCTCCGAGACATGCAGGACTGAACAAGGTGAATCCTATTGCTACGATTCTTGCGTCCAAACAGATGCTTGATTGGTTGGGTGAAAAAGAGCTGGCCTCAAAGATAGGCATAGCGGTAGCCAAGGTTATAAGAGAAGGAAAGGTTAGAACCTATGATATGGAGGGCACCGCTTCGACCACTCAGATGGCAAACGCTATCGCATCCGTGCTGCAATAGGCTAGTCATAGCAAGCATAGAACCCAAACAGAATAGCAATGATGGAGGCATAAAACGGCGCTCATTTAACTTTATCGGCGGGAAGTCTCCTTGCGCTAGCTGGGAGTAGTTCACGCAAAGAATTATTCTTCAGAGTAAAAACCTCATCCAATGAAAATTAGAGAAGTGTGTTTCGTCGTTGTTATACTCCTAGTGGCTATAGCGGTCTCATTGACGTTTTTGCGTCTGGTCCCTTTTGAAAGAGCACGGGAGCACCTCATAGAAGATGTTCCCTTTGTTGGTCATGACCCAGACATGCCAGCAGGTTGTGGAATGTTCTCTTCTCAGATGGTTTTTGAGTATCTGGGGATAGATATTTCAATTCCAGAACAAATTTATTATACCGGCTGGGCATCCTCATTTGGATATCTGACTGCTTTGCATATGCCAAGTGATCTCACTAGCCTAAACAATTATTATTTTCTTGGCGACCTCTACGGATTCAAAACAAACGTTTGGGTACCCGATGCAGTAGACCCTTACCTTCCTTTGGATGAAACAGAATGGAATGAATAC
>DUKC01000124.1 GCA_013329495.1 Thermoplasmata archaeon | reverse complement strand
TCTTGCTGCAATAGGAGTTGGGATTAGTATAGGGGGCAGGCTATTACCCCTTGGAAAGGAGCGCTAGGCCTGTTTCTTGGCTATATGGTATGCCTGGTATATGGATTCCTTGTAGGAGATATTGGAAGAAAAGAGGGCCTATCAACATACCCACTTCTTGGAAGACCATTTTCGCGTTTTTGGAAAATACTTCCTTTTTTTACATTTTTTATTGCAGTGAAAAAGAAGCAGGTCATAGGCATTTTAATTTTGTGTGTGATCATTTACTACCTCAGCACTTCGCTCTCGATTGGATCATAACCGAAGGGAGGATGTGAAAATAACTGTTGTGAGCATGAACATGCTCTCAAAGGAGATTTTGCCTCTCCATTCTAAAGATTAGGTTTTTCATCTAAACAAGTTAGCAAAAATAAATTGGGGGAATATGGGGTTTAGGGACCGTAAAATCTCGAGCGCAATTTCTCTGCAATTTGTTTGATTGAGTTTTCTTTCTTCTGGTTTTTATCTATCAAAATCCTGCCACAGCGTTTCCAAGGACGAGTGGGGTGATGTGCAGTTTGCTCAACAGTTGGATTGAGACGAAGTGCCTTCGCAGCTTTTTCGACAAGATCAACGGTAGGCTCTTTTATTGCAATTCTTTTCGCCACTCTTCTCCCTTCAGACCGAGAAAGGTTTACATCAAAATAGCAAGGCCATATGACCCATTTTTTATCTGCCTTAGTGACCATCCTTACTTGTGTTCTTTTATGAGGACCGCATTTAGCACGCCATCCTGACCAGGTCTGGAAGTTATTTTGGCTTTGCCCAGACCAGTTTCGAGTATTGCTCCTTTGGTGACTATGTTTCCCCTCACATAATGGGGATTTGCGCTGTTCTCAATCACGTTTTTAAAGGGTGTTTTTGTGGTTTTACCTGTCGCAGAGTCGGTCACATTTATGATGTTCGTCGACAGAATCTTTATCTTTTGGTTCTTACCGAATCCCCTTACCTTTTTAGTCTTAGGTTTATCTATAAGAACGGGTACAGACTCTTTTCCTATCTCTCGTTTTCTCTTGCCTCGGGCATACCAGCGTCTGCCTCCGGTTTTTTTCCTTTTTGACTTACCTTGCCATAGAGCCATCTTTTCACGTCCATCTAACTTTTAATCAATTATGAAACATAAGTTAGATTTAAATTTTTCCCCAAAAGCAACAACAAAAGGAAACTTTAGGCTTTTGAAAGTTAAAATTTGAAAGGCATTGATAGCCTATTTATTTGGCTGTTTGGATAAGTCGAACATCTTTGATTTGAGGTTTTTAATCTCTATTTATCCTCGAGATTGAGTCTGGATTTAATGTGTTGCAACAGACTAGCCAAAAATAGGATTTCCGGATGTGATGAGGCAATCTTAGCTCAATCCGGCCCAATTCGAGGGGCGAGCAGATAGCTCACTTTTCCTTTTCCTTCAGCAATGTCAAAATCGATTTTTACTGGAAGGTCGTTTCCCAATGACAGACAGACAGCATCGGTTGGCTTTATTATTTTCATTAGACTAGAGAGATATTCAAGGCTAAACAAAGACCGAACCTTTTCTTGGCATTGGTGCTCAGCCAGTGAATCTTTGGATAATTGTACATTTATTGCGTCTGTATCCCCCTTGCATGAAAGCTCAAGAGCTTCAGGAGTTGCAGTCAAAATTATATAATCGCTGATGGTGCTGGCTGCCCTGATGCCTTGGGCAAGGTCGCTTCCATTGAGAGTTGTCTTTGTGGATAATGCAACATTTGGCGTTTTGGGCTCTCTCATGGTTGAGGAATCCAAAAGAGCCATCCGATGGGAAAGGTTTGCAAAAGAAATATTAAGTCTGTTTGCTTCTTCATCGAGTTTCAAAGTCATTATATCCTGAGGTGATGCGAGCCGTATCACCTTTTTTAACTTGTCCAGGTTGACGCCCAGTTCCATGGGACTCGCGTTGAATACATCGAAAGCTGTGGCGGAAAATCCCAACTCGATCAGTGCAATATGAGCTGGATCGACAGCTTTTAAACTAATTTCATCCTGACTAATAGAGAACTTTCCTTCGTCAATCAAGAGCGAAGCAGCCTCAACAACTTCTTTTAAGATTTCACTTTTGATTTTTGCCTCTAACATTTTCACCCTTTAAAAAAGCAATAAACTAGAGCTTTTAAGACTTTGCCTTTTCTATTCCTCCCTCCAGCTATAGTTGCACTTGCAGCAACGATAGAATTTTGTTTCAGGCTCATCCGCCGCTCTGACTTGTCGAATTTCCCAGTAGGCCTCCAAGTTTCCGCATTTAGGGCACCTGACCCTAGTTTTTGGCAATAGCTCAAATTTTTCCTCTATTATCCCGTATCTTTTTTTTACTCTCTCTGTTTTTATTAGCTCCTTTTCTTTTGGTTGCAGCTTGTAACCACACCTCTTGCAGACGAAGCACCCTTTGTTGAAAGACATTAGGGAATTGCATTTTGGACAAAACATAAGAAAGCTGAATTGTTTATCAAAATAAAAATGTTTCCCATATCAATAATTATAAAAACACAGAAACAGTATCCCTTCTAAGGTAAAAGATGGTGGCAAAGGTTGATGTGGAAAATTGCATTGGTTGTGGAGCATGCGAAGATGCCTGTCCGAGCGAGGCGATAAAAGTTGATGATGTTGCAAAAATAGATGGGGACAAATGCACAGATTGCGGGGCTTGCGTTGATGAGTGCCCTCAGGGATGCATAAGTTTGGAATAAAAAAAAGAGCGAAGTGGAGTTATAACCATTATAAAGCCTTGGAGAGGAAAAGGTTTTTTTATTCTTATATCGCTTTCACCAAACAAATAACTGGGGAGCATAAACAAATAAGACCAGTAGAGCCGCCACCCCGATTGTCAGTCCAAATGCCAGATAATTCCATCTAAACACTTTTTTTCCATCCAAAGGACCAAACGGAAGCATATTAAAGAGTGCCAGGAAGGAATTTATAAAGAAGACCCAAGAAGCTATCCGACCTATGCCCCCGATATCTAATATAAAGAAGGGCAAGGCGACCAATGCTATCCCGATATTCGTTAGAGGGCCTGCCAGGCTTATCAGGCCACTTTCTCTTTTGCTCCCTCCCCCACTAATGTAAACGGCTCCCGGAGCTGCAAAAACCACGTGAGCTATCAAGGCAAGGAACAAAGCAAACATCAGTCCCTGCAGAGATGCTCTGAATTCGGCCCACAGGCCAAAGTGCTGAGCCGTGAACTTATGGGCCAGCTCGTGCAATAAAAAACCTGTGCCAATTCCCAGAAACGAAACGGGTAATGCTCCTACTAAGTTGGCAAAACTTAAAGGTCTAGAAAGGGCAAAAGAAAAAGCGAAAGTTAGCACCAGTAGAGCTAGGAGAATGTGGAGAAGTTCTGTCTGGCTAAAATGAATGTGAGTGGGCTTATTCGGGGAATAATAGCCTTGCGACCCAAAGACCTCTCTTTCAAATTCTCCAAATGAAGAATATATTTTTGGTTCTCGTCTTTTCATAGTTAGGGAGTAGGAATACTACTACAATTGAAAGTTTTATTAAAAGTTTTTGGAGTTAGAATGTGGAGGAATAAAAACTTGTAAGAAGGTGCAATAGCCGTCTCTATACCCGAAATAGTTACTGCATTGGGAGGGATAGGTAGATTTTTATTTATCGAGAGAATTTAAAGATTGATATGGACACAAAAATCCAGATGCTTTTGGTTTTGGTTGCTTATCTAGTGTTCATAGAGGGAGTGGGCCTTTTTGCTTCAAGAAAAACAAAAAACGAAAAAGAGTTTGTTCTTGGAAGAAGAAACATGCCTGGATGGGCAACGGCTCTCTCTGAGAGAGCCACAAGTGAGTCAGCATGGTGCTTGCTTAGTTTGCCGGGGCTAGCCTACGCCACGGGGCTATCAAGCGTGTGGGCTGCGCTGGGCTGTGTTTTGGGTATATTTTTGTCATGGATTTTTATCGCAGAGAGATTTAGATCGGAAGCGGAAAAGTACGATGCCTACACTCTTCCTGAATATCTCGCCAAAAAATACGCAGAGGTCGGAAATCCAATCAGAATTCTCACCGCAATAACAATAACCTTCTTTTTCTTCTTTTATATTGGGTCGCAATTTGCTGGAGCTGGAAAGGTGCTTGGAACTCTCTTTGGCATCAGCCCCATGATTTGCATATTGATAGGTGCTCTTGTTATTTTGCCATACACAGTGACGGGAGGTTTCAGAAGCGTTGTTGCTGTGGATGATGTTCAAGCCCTGCTGATGCTAACAACTCTGGTGGTAACTCCTGTGCTCGGACTCGCAGCGATACTTGCAGGAAAAGCCGAGTTCGCGCTACCGATCGGAGAAGTACTGACGGGATCTGGGGGTATCGGAGAATCTTTGACAGGGGGGGTCTCAGGATTTGCCGGTGGCCTGCTGATATTTAACAACATGGCGTGGTTCTTTGGATATCTAGGCGGACAGCCTCAGCTGAGTGCGAGATTTATGGCAACAAGGAACAAAGAAGAAATGCGTAAAGGGCGAAATCTGGCAATAACTTGGACAGCTCTTGCTTACATCGGAGCGATCTCGATAGGCCTCTTGGCCCTGGTACTCTTCGGGCCAAACGCGGTGGCTGACCGTGAGTACATACTTCCACACATGCTAATATCGCTTTATCCTCCGGTCATTGCTGCCTTGCTTTTGGCGGGAGCGATCGCTGCCATGGTTTCAACCGCAGATTCTCAACTGCTTGTCACCTCTACCTTGCTGAGCCACGATATCTATGGAAAAATAATTCACAAGGGCAAGCTTGGTTCAAAAGAACTGCTCAAGGTTTCTAGAATTGTAACCCTTATGGTAGGGGCGGTTGCCCTGCTGGTTGCTCTTTATTCAAAAGAGCTCATCTACACCATGGTGAGCTACGCCTGGGCGGGAATTGGCTGCACCCTATCGCCAATAATACTCCTCTCGTTTTATTGGAAGAGGTTCAACGGAAAGGCGGCCGCCGTGAGTCTGCTGGTTGGATTGGTATTCACGGTGGTTTGGATAGCAATAGGGATGGAAGAAGTGATTTCTGCCAGAGGATTGACCTTTTTTGTTACGCTGATGACAGGAGTTGCAGCAGCATACTGGAGTTCTGGGAGATGCGGAAGACAAGGATAAACAGCGTAGGATTGAATTTGTACTGCTTTGCAAGTTTTGCCCCCAGCAGCAACCAATTGATGTATAAAATTACTCAAGGTTAGCCCCAAAGGTTTGAAAAAGGCGTGCTTTCACTCATGCAGAGTCTCTCGCGAATGCATGGGATTGGATGTATTTTAACTGTTTTCACAAGGGGTCTGGCAGGAGTCATCGAAAGGAGAACTAGGCTCAAAAAGTCTTCAACAAATGCGGCTACAAAAATAGGGCATGAGCTGACAGAAAAAGGCTGAAATTTTAGAAATTCGAAAGGTTTTTATACCATTAAGTATTAAAGTTAAACTAAAGTAAAAGGAGGTGAAAAAACAAAAATGGATTCTCTAATATTCTTGATACAAGCTTTGTGGATACAAACGTTGACTTTTTCCTTTTTAGAACTATTATCTACCTGTTGTTGTCTCGGTTTACCCTGTGCTCCCATGTTGGTAGGACAACAATGTTGTGGGTTCTCAACATGTGGCATATGGATGGTAAATGGACTCAAAGGCATTTCTCCATCATTAGGACAATATCCTTGCATGCCAGAGATGCTGGAGATGTGGAGTGGTCTACCTCAGTGGCTCATGACTTCTTGGGACGAACTGTTGGAAACATGTGGCGGTTTCGGAGGAGCATAAATACACCATTGGCCCGTTGCATAGGGCCCAAATCTCCAATTTTTTTATTTTTCTTTTTGTTTTTAAGAATGTATGACTAGAGATGTTTTACTCCCAAGAAAATGGTAAAAGTTTTATGTGGGTTCGACACACCGCTTGCCACTTCAATCTTATAGACTTTTTAAGGGTTTAAAACCCCACCCGTTAGGGTGCATGATTTTACTAAAACGCCAAAGGCGTTTTTCTCCCCATTGAGGGGGAAGCCTTGCCATTTTATGGCGAGGAGGGGGTGACAGATATAATTTTATGGATATAGCACTAGGTCTGTATCAGACCAACTGGTTTGGCTGCAGTTGCGTAAGTACTTTCGATTTGACTTTAAATTGTTGGCATTCTATTTGCTTGTTAAATTTTCGACTTTTTTGTCTGAGGGTGCTGTAATTCCGCTCAGCCAAAACAGAGGCTAGGTGTAGGTAGTAACCCTCTTTTTGTTCTGCTGACATTCGTCTTAGCGTCCCACTCATAGGCGGACTCGAGCAACCGATCCTATTGTTTGGACTTGCTCAGGGTGGATGGCCGTTTCACCAAATCCTAAGGAAAATTCAATGCCAAGCACATCATCATGCTCCTCAAGCTGTGTCGTTTCTGCTCCTCCATCAGGACTCTCGCCCTGGGAACCTTTCGCTCCTTCCCTGCTCGAGTGTGAGAGAGGAGTTTCCTCAGCTAAATCTAGTTTAGCCGTCAGTCAGCCACCTACTCCTAGCCATTTGTTACTATGTAGGAGGAAATATAAAGCAGTTTTTATTAATAAAGAGGTTGTCCCACAATTCAACTTCAGTAA
>DUKC01000127.1 GCA_013329495.1 Thermoplasmata archaeon | reverse complement strand
TGCTGAGGTATATGCTCTGGAAAATGAAAGATTTGACTGCTAAGCTTGGTTTGAAGGGACGAAGACCTCTGGAGGAACTGACGCGAATTCGCATAGCCCTGATAAAAGAAGAAGATAAGAAAGGTACTCAATGGGTAGTTGAAGAGATGACGAGAGAACAGGCTGCATTGTTCTCTTACCTCAATTTAGGCGAGATGGTAAGACTATTAAAATAACTGCTTAATTAAAAATTGACAGATACTACACACATCATGAGAGACGTAGGCGTCATATTTCCAGATCTTTGAAACTCCAGTCTTAGAGGTTAATGTCCAATTTCTCTGCTTTCCGCTAGATTTTTTCTGCGCTTTCCCCTGGTTGAGCAGGAGTATGAACAAAAATGCGATCCTTTCCTATATTTTACATCATTCTGTGCCATTTCTTTCAAGAAAATTGTCCAGAAATCTTCAAGATGGTTTGGGTTAATTATTTATATAGGAAACGATATACTATTTTTGGTAAATAAAATGTCCAACCTATATGAATACGAATTAGGGAAGGCAGCACATAAGCTTGCTGTGGAAATGTATAAGTTAAAACCCGGAGAAACTTTCGTAATAACGGCGGATACCGAATCGGATCCAAGGGTAGTCGAAGCCACAGCCACAGCTGCTTTTGCAGTTGGAGCGAAGCCAATGGTCATATGGACCGCTTCGCCACTAGGCGTAGGTAAAGCCGCGGATCCGATGTTGCCTGTGGAAGCATTGACAGCCGTTTTGAAGGTCGCAGACGCCTGGGCTGAATTCAACAACGAGTGGCTCCTGTATTCAACCCCATACGAGGTTGCTATGAAAGAAAACAAGAAGATTAGACACCTGTGCCTCGTCGGAATGAACGTAGACATGATGGTAAGGGTTATCGGCAGGGTTGACCTTCCAACTCTCGGCGTATTCCAAGACAAACTCATATCTTTGACCAAAGCAGCCAAACACGTCAGGATGACAACGCCAGCAGGTGGAGATGTGGAGTTCGACAACGACCCCAAGAGACCGATAATATGTGAAGTCGGATACGCAGATACGCCTGGGTCCCACATGCTGGGCGGGCAGATAGGCTGGTCCCCGGTCTTTAGGTCGATAAACGGCATAATATCTTTTGACGGCTCAATAGTTCCTCCAATAGGCCTCGTCAAAGAACCAGTAAAACTCCACGTTAAGGAAGGAAAAGTAGAGAAAATTGAGGGTGGAGAAGACGCCAGAACATTCGAGGCGTGGCTTAAAAGCTTCAACGACCCAAACATGTTTCGTATAGCTCACGTCTGCTACGGATGCAATCCGGGCGCTAAACTAACTGGTGACATAGTTGAGGACGAGAGAGTTTGGGGATGCACAGAATGGGGAATCGGATACGTAGGTCAAATGTTAACCGGCGGCGAACCTATACCGGCGCCTTCGCACACTGATGGCATATGTCTAAACACATCCATCTGGCTCGACGGAAAACAAATTTGGGACAAGGGCAGAGTGGTCCATCCAGACTTAATGGATCTTGCAAAAAAGCTTGGAAAATAAACTTAACGGTCTAAAAAATTAGATAGAGGCATTAATATGATAGAAAGAGTGAAAATTGAGCAGGGCACAACAAACATGCTCAAAGTGAATATGGGATTGAAAAGCGGAGAAAAACTACTTCTGGTTACGGACGTCCCAACTACAGAGGAATGGATAAAAAGAGAAAGCAAAGAACTTGACGAAATAATTAAAAGATCTCTTCTTGCAAAGATGGTGGGTGAGATAGCATACGAGAAATTTCCAGACTGTAATGTAGAATTTTGCACATACCCATCAGTAGGAAGACATGGTGCTGAACCAGGGAAAAAAGTTGAGGAAAAGATGAAAGACGCTGATGTAGTAATTGCTATAACAAACTATTCGCTTACGCATACAGAAGCACGTGAGAACGCCTGTAGGAGTGGTACTCGTATTGCGAGCATGCCATTGTTCATTCCTGAGATGTTCTATCCGGGAGGGCCGATGGCCGCAGATTATACGAAGATATATAAAGAAAGTGAAAGAATAGCTGAAGTAGTTACTCAAGCAAAAAATGTAGTTGTCAACTCTCCAGGTGGTACAGATATTAGATTCAGTCTTGAAGGAAGAGATGGAAGGATAGATGCTGGGATATTTACAGAGAAAGGATCATGGGGCAACCTGCCATCCGGTGAAACATATACCGTTCCAGTTGAAGGAACAACAAATGGCAACCTAGTGGTTGAAAAAGGATGGTATGCAGATCTTACAGAAGACATGACATTTGTTTTCAAAGACGGTCAAGTGACAGAAATTATCGGTGGAGGAAAAGTCGGAGATGGCTTCAGAGATATGCTAGCGTTTGAAAAAAATGAGGAGCCCTATATCTCTCGCAGGAACTGTGCTGAGTTGGGCATCGGCACAAATCCAAATGCCAGACGACCTGACAATCTACTCGAGGCTGAGAAAATAAGAGAAACAATTCATATCGCAATAGGGGACAGCTCTCATATGGGCGGCAAGGTAACATCAGATCTCCATCAGGATTTCGTCATTCCCAAACCGACGATGAAATTCGATGGCAAAATAGTTATGAAGGACGGAAAAATCGCGGTTTGAAGGCCTGCCAACCACCTGTAATCGGTGATAAATATGCTACGAATAATGTTTGTAAATCCAGTAGGTACAGAGGTATATGATGAGTATATCAAAGGAATAATAGAGGAAATTAAAAGACCTGATGTAGAAGCGACAGTTACCCATCTAAACAAAGGGCCGACTCACTTGGAATATCATTATTATGAGCACCTGATTATCGATGAAATGCTTCATTTACTTAAAAATGCCGAGAGAGAAGGATATGATGCTTTCGTTATAGGCTGTTTTTATGATCCAGGCCTGAGGGAAGCCCGTGAAATAGTTTCGATGCCAGTTATTGCGCCAGCAGAGACCTGTATGCATGTAGCCTCAACACTTGGCCATAAATTTTCCATTATAGTAGGTAGAAGAAAGTGGATTCCAAAGATGGAGGATAACGCATACGTCTATGGATTAGAAAGGAAACTCGCATCCTTTAGAGAAATGAAACTCAGCGTCCCGCAGATGGTTAAGAACCCAGGGAATACAAAAGAAGCCATATTGAAGGCGGCTAAGAAGGCCGTTGAGGAGGATGGAGCTGAGGTAATAGTTCTAGGTTGTACTATGGAGTCAGGGTTTATAAAAGACTTGATTCGGATACTAGGGGTTCCTGTACTTGATGCTGTAGTAATTTCATGGAAGTTCGCTGAGATGTGTGCGGATTTGTATCATCAATTTGGGCTCAGCCATTGCAAGATCGGAGGGTATGAGTCCCCTCCACAAGAAGAGGGTTGGCTGAAGTGACTTTATAATTGTGCTAAGATCCTAAGTTTCACTTTGACTGACTGCAAACTTAAGGTTTAACTTCAACATTATTTTTGGTTGTAAAGGTGGCACGCTACATGGTGGCCAGGCTCCACCATTACAAAATTGGGTTCTTTAACTTTACAAATGTCCATCGTAAATGGACACCTGGTATGAAATCTACAACCTGGTGGAATATTAACAGCACTTGGTATCTCACCTTTCGGAGCTACCTTCTTGGGTTTCATTTTATTTTCTTCATCTGTTAATACAGGTATTGAAGATAACAACATTTTGGTATAGGGATGCAACGGATTGTAGAAAAACATACCGGTCGGTGCTTGTTCATAGATTTTACCTAAATACATTATCGCAACCATAGACGCCACGTTTCTCATTAAACTCAAATCGTGAGTTATGAATAAGTATGATAAATTAAGGTCTTTTTGTATTTTCATCAGCGCCTTTATTATTTTGGCTTGTATTGAAACATCTAGGGCAGATGTAGGTTCGTCCAATATTACAAATGATGGATTGGTAGAGATTGCCCTAGCAATTGATACTGCTTGCTTCTCGCCGCCTCCTAAGTCAGCTGGGTGCCTGTACATGAGTTCTTCTGGCGGCAGCTCTACCATCTCTAATGCCTTAGCCGCTTTCTCCTCCAGTTCTTCTTTGCTATTGACTAACCCATGTACTTTTAGAGGCAGACCCACTATGTCCTTAATAGTCTTCTTTGGGTTTAATGAAGAAGCGGGATCTTGGAAGACCATTTGTATCTCTCTCTTTAAACGTTTAGGGCGTTTTATCGCAGGCACCGAGATATCCTGATCTTTAAAAAGTATTCTGCCAACCGTAGGTGTATAAATTCCCACTATAACGTGGCCCGCTGTACTCTTACCAGAACCCGACTCTCCAACTAAGCCGAAAATCTCACCGCTCTTTATCGTGAAATCTATACCATCAACTGCCTTTACAATTCCATATGATGTCTTAAAATGTTTCTTCAAATTTTCAACCCATAATAAATTTACCATTTCTTTCATGTGCTCACGCCTCTATAAAGCCAACAAGCGACACAATGGTCTTTCTTTACTTCAACGAGTGGAGACTTTTTATCTTTACATATATTTAGCGATTGGTCGCACCTGGGATAAAATCTACAGCCAGAAGGAGGGTTAAAATAATTAGGTACTCTCCCTTTAATACCAATAGAAAATACTCCTCCCGTTAGCCTAGGAACTGAGTCAAGAAGCTTTTGGGTATATGGATGTAACGGATCCGTGAATAACACATCGGCCTTTGCAACTTCAACAATATCTCCCGCATACATTACATAAACCCTATCTGCAGTCTCTCTAACTGCCCCAAGGGCTTGAGAGACTAAGATCAAGGACAATCTTTTTTCATTCACAAGACTTTTTAATAAGCTCAAAACTTGAGCTTGTATGGTCACATCGAGATTGGTAGTTGGTTCATCAGCTATTACAAGTTGTTTGACACCTGCTAATGACATTGCAATACAGACCCTCTGCCTCATTCCTCCGCTTAACTGAAACGAATAACTGTCAAACACCCTCTCGGGGTCAGACAGGGCAACCTCTTCAAACAAATCTAGAGCCCTATTTCTCGCTTCCTTCTTTAAATTTTTTTCGTATATGCCCGAATATTTAATGATATCAGTCATCATTTCTGATACCTTAAATACTGGATTAAGCGCGGCTGTTGGATCCTGGAATATCATGGTTACGCCCTTCCTTCTTATCTCGGTAAGTTCTCTCTTTTTCATTTTAAGTATGTCCTTACCTTTAAAAATTATCTCTCCTTCACTCACTATGGCATTGCCGGGTAAAATTCTATGAATCGACTTCATAGTCGTGGTTTTACCACACCCCGATTCACCAATAACTCCCACCTTCTCACCTTCATTTACTGTCAAATATACCCCATTTAACACCTTTGATATCCCCATATGGGTCTTATAGCCTACGTGGAGATTTCTTATTTCTAAAAGTGGAGTTATTACCATTATGTTTACCTCTCCTCCACAAACGTATCTCTAACACCATCCCCTAACAGATTGAATCCTAGAATAGTATACGAAATCGCTAACGCCGGGAATAGGCTTATCCACCAGAAATCTGGCAGAAAGTTTCCACCTTCAGCGACCATAGTTCCAAGGTCAGGTGTTGGCGGCTGAGCGCCAAGGCCAACAAAGCTTAGAGCTGATCCAATAAGTATAATCCACCCAACATCAAGGGTCACTTTTGTGAGTATAGAGCCAAGACAGTTGGGTAGTATTTCCTTAAAAATTATGTGGGAGGAGCTGGCTCCCGTTACCTCTGCTGCTTGCACGAAGTATTCCTCCTTTAGCGACGATGTGACATTATATGTCAGTCTCGTATACCACGGCCACCACATCAGTGAAACAGCCATCATTGCGTGGAATACGCTAGGGGTCAACACCGAGCATATGGCCAATGCCAACACCAATGGAGGTACCGCTATGAATATATCTGCTATCCTCATTATCACTATCTCAATAATTTTTATTTTTTCTCTGTAGTATCCAGCAATTAGCCCCAATATAACTCCAAGTGGGACTACAAGTAAAAGAACAACCCCCGCCATCATTAATGAGTATCGAAAGCCAAAAATGGTTCGAGATAATACGTCTCTACCAAATTGATCCGTACCAAATGGATGTTTCAAGCTCAAGCCTTGACAACTTTCCATAAAATTATGATAAAAACCTGCATGTTGGGGATAAGGTGCTAAGAAGGGAGCCAATAAGGCCAAAATAATAGTGGAACACGCTATTACCAATCCCAACAGCGAAAGAGGGCTTCTCGAAAACTTATACCATTTCTTGCCTAATTCTAACTCCTCTATCCATTTAGGTATGCTAATGTGTGTTTCTATCGTTCTCATCTCACTTCCCTCCGATTCTAGGATCCAGATGGATAACAATGACGTCAACTATTATATTTGCAATTGCAAATATTAGGCCCATTATTAATACAACAGCAACTATTGCATTAAGATCTTTGCTCAGCATAACATTAATACCATATTTAGAAAATCCAGGCCACATAAAGACTATTTCTACTAGGAATGCATTGCCCAGCAATGAAGCTACATCCATGCCCATAACTGTTACAGCGGGGACAATCGAAGGTTTTAATAAATATTTGGACGTCACAAGTCTTTCGGGAAGACCGTGAGAGGTTGCCATAGCTATGTAATCCTTTTCCTGATTTTCCACCATGCCTGCTCTTATAATCCTCGCATCTTGGGCCATGCCGCCGAGACATAAAGCTAATGCCGGAAGAACCATATGCCACAGCACATCTACAAATGCATCAAATCTGCCAGTAATCAATGCATCCAAGGTGGACATCCCAGTTATTTCTGGAGGTGGGATCATTAACGGACTAAACATACCACTTGTTGGAAATATAGGCATCACCCATGTAAATAATAGCTGAAATATTATGGCCCACACGAAAGCGGGAACTGATATTCCTATATATGAAATAAACCTCGTGAGATTATCAGGCCATTTGTAAGAATATCTCCCAGCCATCACACCCAATATAAGTGCTCCTATCACCTCAAATATACCGGCCAATATTATGAGCTGGATAGATGCAGGGAGATATTCAATCACATCCTGTGTCACGCTACGCCGGGTATAGATAGAATAACCTAAATCCCCATGTATTATATCCTTCAGCCAATAAAAATATTGAGTATATATCGGCTTATCTAACCATAACTGCTCTCTCAGCTGCTCAACGACCCAGGAGGGTGCTCTGGGCCCTGCTGCCATACGCGCTGGATCCCCTGGTAACACCCTCGCCAATACAAATACAAATATGGACAATCCTATTAACGTGAATATAGCATAGCCCGCTCTCTTAATTACATAGGTAGATAACTTCATTTTAATCCTTCCAAAAAGAATAAGGGAGAAGTACCGTTAGTGTGGGAGTATTTGAATTCTTCTACCGTCAATAGCATAACCCATAACCGGTATGTATATACCTTCCCCGGCAGGCCATTTAACGTAGGTCTGGTAAGCAAATTTCATTGTTTGTTCACATACCATCAAGGTTGGGCACAATTCCATTATCTTCCATTGGATTTCACCATATTTGGCAAACCTTGCTTCTTGATCTATAGTAGATAAGGCATCTTCAATCATCATGTCTATTTCGTCGGATAATAACCACTCGTTCTGTTCCCACGAGAGGGCTGACTTAGAATGATATTTTGACTCTAATATTGAACCCGCCTCTGGATAGTGAGACGATACGTATACAACAACAATGTGTGGGCTGGTTTCCTGGTCACCCATTTCTTCAACCATTTTAAGCCATGGAGTTTTTACCACACTTGTTATCAGTCCTATCTTTTCCATGCACTCCGCAAAAACCACTGCTACCTTTTCTTCAGCAGGCACTTCTGCGCACCAATGTAGCTCGATCTGGTAATTTTCTGGATGCTTTGTTATCCCTGGCCAGTACTTAGAAGCTTTAAGCTCTTCTTCTGCCTTTGCTAAGTCTTGGTAATACACTGGCACATCACTACTCCATCCTAGAATGATACTGGGTATAGGTCCTTTCGCCGAGGGACTACCCGGAAATATATACCTTACAACGGTCTCATAGTCAAACGCGTATGATATAGCCTTTCTAACATGTATATCATCTAAAGGAGACTTCTTGGTATGCATCATTAGGTAGAGTGACCCACCAGCGGGAATAGACGCTACATCGATGCCTTCTATCCTATCTACTGATCTAAGTATTTCTTCAGGTAACCATTGTGATGATATTTCTAGCTCTCTATTCATAAGCAATGTTCTTTCTGTAGGAGGCGATGCCAATGCAAGTAGGCGCATCTCATCAGGCGCATTAGATACCATTTCTTTCCAATAGTCCTTAAATCTCTCCATATATACATATTCTTCTAACTTTACATCTTTGACCTTATATGGTCCCGATCCTGCATCGTGTGTCAATAACCACTCCATAGCAAAGTCACCATACTCACCATAAGCACCGGGCGTCTTGATGTGGGATAAAACCTCCTCTTTGTCAACTATGTATAATCTTACCAACGAGCTCAGGAATGGTCCAAACGGCTTATCGAGTGTAAATTTAACCGTATATTTATCAACAGCATTGCTACTCTTTATATAAGGTGCGTATATGTATGAAAATCCTCTCCCTATTGTTAGCAACCTCTCCATACTAAACGCTACATCTTTAGCTGTCAGCTCCCTGCCACTGTGGAATTTTATGCCTTCATTTATATAGAAAGTCCATACCTTGCCGTCTGATGAAACATCCCAATTCTTGGCAACCCATGGCTTTATCTCCGTCTCGGTTGGAAATACAAGCGGGTCATACAGGTTACATAAAGCCGTAGAACTTGAGTAGTCGCTGCCTTCTGCCGGATCTATATATGTTGGCCATGCAAATCCAGCTCTTAGTATTGTCTTTTTCTCAGGAGTTTTTCCTTCGCCAAGACATCCCCCGAAAGCGGTTACTATCATCATCATACAAAAAGCAATTGCCAATCTCTTAATTACCGATTCTTTCGTAGTCATATGTTATCTTTTATGTCATTTGTATATTTATGCTTTTCGATTTGCAATTTTTAGACCCGCTTTTTATGACATAACTTAAACCCAAGTTTATAAAAAAGA
>DUKC01000014.1 GCA_013329495.1 Thermoplasmata archaeon | reverse complement strand
GGAGTATGTCAGCGCCGGGATTGTGAGAAGTTATGCCTGTGAAGATTGAACCTCTACGGGGACTGAAACCCATTCCCGCATTGGGTCGTAGAAGCACGAAACTTGTGGCAGTCAGGGGAATTCACTTAAGAAACCAATAAAGCAAGCCGTTCCCTCAATCTATTCACCGCTTCTTCTATATCCTCTTTTTTTCTCGCGCCTGAACAAATAATTTTCCCAGAAGAAAATAGAAGCATAACCACCTTTGGTTCTTCTACCCGATACACAAGGCCAGGAAACACTTCCGGCTCGTACTCAACTCTATCAAGCCCTAATCCAATGGCAATTGAACTCAAATTTAACGTAGTATGCAAATCAGCAGAAGCAACAATGTTTTGGACTTGAATTTTGGGCTTATTCCTGACCTCAAATCCAACGGATTTTATTTTTTCACAAACTTGATCTATAACTAACTCAACATCTTCGAGGGATTTTGTGCCGGTACAAACAACCTTTCCAGAATGGAATAGGAGATTGCCTGCCTTTGGCTCTTTTATTCTTAGTGTCAATCCAGGAAATTTTTCTGGTTCATATTTCGTATCAGGTAAAACTTCAATAATAGCATTTAAATCCAGCTCATTGCTAATCGCAGTTGTTGCAACTATGTTTTCTATTTTTATTTCACTGGCTTTCCCCAATTTTTCGCTCCTACGCCCCTTTCCTTTTTCTTTCTCCTTCATATTCTCTAGGCATGACCATTCGCGCTGATTATTGTATCACCGCACCCAAATTAAGCTTTGCGTTGGTTCGAATGAAAGCCATGGGCAATCAGGACAACCCCTGAATATCTGGCCAAATGTTAATTCAAAAGGGAATTAAAGCTAAAATTCACGGCCTGACAAAAATTAAAGCTAAGCGAATCAGCCAAGAATATCAAAGCCCCATGCTGGCTTTGGCTTTGAAAACCAATCTAGTTATTTCTCCCCAGCCAGACAGCAGGCTGAAGTGATTGCTTAACAAAAACTCCTCCGCTTCTATTGAACACAAAAAAGCTCCTTTTCTTCCTCTTGCTTCCAAAAGAGAGGATGGGGGCGAAGCAAGAGGTATGATGATATTGGGAGCAGAGGGAGGTGATATAAAAATCACTTGACATCCCAATATCATTAAATTAGTACTCTATTTATTATTTAACGATTGCGTAAACATTATCGTCAATCAACTTAATTCTTTTCGTTGTTTTTTGCCAATCCTCTTAATTAGACGAAATTCAACCCCCTTCTCACCGTCTTTCATAACCGCAAAATTGATCGTGCAGGTTTTTCCAGTGATTCACATGTTAAGTGCTTCTACTCTTTTCCAGCCAGCCTGTTAAAAAGTTCCATGAAAATCACAACGGGCACAACCAGCCATCCGATGAGCGACAGATAGGCTTTTAGGCCGAGCAGGGGAACGAGGGTGATACCAGGAATTTGCCCCGGTAGCGATCCTAACAGAGTGTGGTAGAGGAACGGCATAATAGGAGTTGTAGCGAAACCCACCTCAAGTGCGCTTGCTGTTGTGTAATCCACGTAGCTTGTGACGATGTTCGTAGCTGTAAATGGTATCCCAGCGCTCTTGAACATAGCGTAAGCATAACCCAACCAGATGAGCATCCAGAGACCCCAAAAGAAGAACAGGCACGCTACCCCAACTATCATCGACGTTCTTGTCGTTTTTACTAGAGTTGAGATGACCTGCTGGATTCCCACAAAAGACGCTCCCAGAATGAGGGTAAAAGCGATTATCTTCATGCCCTGACTCAACAATGAAAAGTCCCCCGAGAGCACGATCACCGCTCCAATCGAAATGGAAAGAGCAAGCACTATTGGCAAAATCATCGCTCCCACTGTTCCCAAATATTTTCCCAGTGCAATGCATCTTTTTGTCAGAGGCTTTGAGAGCAAGAGAGCCAACGATCTGGATTCTCTTTCCTTCGTGATGTTGTCAAAAGAAAATGCGGAGGCCATAAAAGGCACCAGCATCATGAGGGCAATAGTAATGAGCGACAATATGTTGGAAACGCCTACTCCGAGCTGGGAGATCGGAGTTTGTGCAAGCAATCCTCCTCCCAAAATCAAGGTCCCAATAAAAGACGAGAGGAAGCATACGAGGAAAATGAGTATTCCGAGTATGAGCATCCTTGGACTTTTGAGCAGGGCCATAAACTCCCTTTTGGCAACAACCCAGACACCCCAAAAATTCGTCCACTCTTTTTCTTTGATGTAGTGCTTCGGTGAATAGATCTTTTCAGTCACTTTTGGTACCTCCAGTGTAGGACAGATAGATCGTTTCCAGGGAAGGCTTTTCGGCAATCAATGATCCCACTCGTACTCCGCTTTTAACAAGCAAGTCGTTTATCTCTTCCGAAAGACCCTTCTTCCTTTTTTCGACCTCGACCGTTATTTTACTCTGAGTTTTGTTGTAATGCACCGCATTCACACCCGCCAACTGCTCTATAGCCTGCCGAGCCTCTTTTGGAAAGGTTCCAACCTCCGCAATTATGCTTTGTTTTTGAGTTGTCTTGGCTTGAAGATTCTCTATAGAATCAACAACCCTCAGCTCTCCTTTGTGAATAATTCCAACCCTGTTGCAGATCGTCTGCACCTCCCAAAGAAGGTGGGATGATAAAAAGATGGTCGCACCTGCATTCCTGATGTCCAGCATCAGCTCTCTTATCTGGTGCGTTGCATTCGGATCGAGTCCCTGGGTGGGTTCGTCAAGGAAAAGAACCTCAGGCTCATGCATGATCGCGGCTGCAAATCCTAACTTTTGCTTCATCCCTCTGGAGAAGGCCTTTATCTTCCAGCGGCCGAACTCTTTTAGTCCCAGCAGGTCAAGCAATCGGTACGCTCTTCTCCTTCTCTCCGATGAAGGCATCTTGTAAAACTCACCGTAAAACTCCAAGGTCTCTATCGCTTCCATGTCCTCATAAAAGCCTGGCAATTCAGGCATCAGGCCAATATGCTTTTTTATCTCGACCGATTCTTTGAGCAGGTCGTGACCACAAACTCTAGCTGTGCCCGAACTTGGCGACAGTGCGGAGGTAAGCATCTTGATGGTGGTTGTTTTTCCTGCCCCATTGGGACCTAGAAAACCGAATATGTCCCCTTTACCAACCTCAAAGCTTATGTCCTCGACCGCCTTGAATTTTCCATAATGCTTGGTAAGGTTCTCAACTTCAATCAGGGCGTCGCTTCTCATTTTCTACTTCTGAATAAGAAGGATGTTAATAAATGTTTGTTTTTTGCTTCTAATTCCTACTTTTTTAGGAAAGAATCACCTCTAATCCCTGCCAATT
>DUKC01000080.1 GCA_013329495.1 Thermoplasmata archaeon | reverse complement strand
AGGAATAGGTAAAAAAACCGCTGAATCGATAATTAATGTTGTTAAAAATGCGAAAAAAAGAAAGAGGTGAGTAATGAAGCTAAAGGAAATTAGAGAAATGCCAAAAGAAGAAAGAAAGGAAACCCTAAAAAGCTTAAAAGATGAGCTCTTAAAGCAAAAAGGATCGGTTGAGATGGGTGGATCAGCCTCAAATCCAGGTAAGATAAAAGCCCTGAAACGAACCATTGCTAGAATCAATACAATCGAGAGGGAAGAAGAGATATGAGCGAAATCTGCCCAGTCTGTGGATTACCCAAAGAGCTATGTGTTTGTGAAGAAATTGCAAAGGAGCAACAAGAAATAAAGATATATCTGGATAAACGAAGATTTGGAAAATCTGTAACTATCATAGATGGAATAGATTCACGATCAATTAATCTCTCATCTCTCGTGACCAAGTTGAAGGCAAAATGTGCTTGTGGCGGAACCATAAAAAAAGGAACAATAGAACTGCAAGGCGATCACAGGGTAAAAGTTGGAGAAGCTTTAAAAGAAATGGGGTTCCAAACTAGAAATAAGTAAAAAATGGATAAAATAAAAAGGTTAATGAAAGGAGAACTCATTGGTCTCAAGGTTTCGGTGGTGCATAGTAAAGACCCCTCACTAGTTGGAGTAGATGGAAAAATAGTCGATGAAACCAAAAAGCTGTTAATAATAGAAAGCAAGAAGAATGAAAAAAAAGTCGCTAAGTCAATATGCGAGTTCGAATTTCCGGAAAAAAAATGCAAGTTGAGTGGAACGAGAATAGTGTGTAGGCCTGAGGATAGGATTAAAAAAGTGAGGTGAATGAATTGAAAGCCAAAGATATAGGAATCAACGTTTCCTTGCCCTCTCGCAGTTGCGAGGACCCGAAGTGTCCATTTCATGGAACTCTTCGTGTTCGTGGTCAGATAATTCAGGGCGAGGTAGCTTCAACTGGTATGCAAAAAGCAGTTGTGGTAAAAAGAGAATTAATGCACAAACTCCCAAAATATGAGAGATGGGAAAAAAGGACCTACAGATACACTTCTTACTGTCCTCCTTGCATAGACTTAGCGGTTGGCGACAAGGTAAAGATCATGGAGTGCAGACCTTTAAGCAAAACATGCTCATGGGTCGTGATTGAGAAAGAAAAGGGGTAGAAGAATGAAAGGAATTGCAGGCAGGGCAACCAGAGGCTTGCCCGTGGGGGCTAAATTGACTTGCATAGACAACACGGGCGCAAAAGTCTTGACAGTAATCACAGTCATTCGGCACGGGGGAACCCACCGAAGAATCCCTACTGCGGCAATAGGCGACATGGTAAAAGTGTCTGTCAAAAAAGGGAAGCCTGAGTTTAAAAAACAAATATTAAATGCGGTGGTAGTGCGCCAACGAAGGTCCTTTCGCAGGCCGGACGGCATGATGATTCAGTTTGAGGATAATGCCGCCGTGATAACCGCTCCTAACGGAGATGTCAAGGGTTCAATGATCAAGGGTCCAGTTGCAAAAGAAGCTGCCGAAAGATGGCCCAGAATTGCAGCCCTATCTTCAATGATAGTGTAGGTAAAAAATGACAAAATCCATTCAACCTAGAAAACAGAGAAAGGCATTCTTCAATGCGCCTTTGCACAAGAAGAGAAAATCCACATCAGCTCATTTCTCAATGGATCTTGCTCTAAAATACAAAAGGCGAAATTTCCCTGTTGTAAAGGGAGACAAAATTGAGGTAATGAGAGGAAGATATAAAGGTTATAAGAACGAGGTGGTTGAGGTCAACATAAAGCAGAGTTCTCTCGTTGTAGAGGGTGCCACATACGCAAAGACAGATGGCACAAGAGTACCAAGATATATTTCTTGTTCAAATGTTAAAATATTGAAGTTGAATCTAAGCGATCCTTGGAGAAGAAGAAAGATAGTGGAACGTCTCTCGCCTGAGCGAAGAGTAGAGATTGAGAGAGAAGTCAAAAAGGAAGAAGAGGCAAAGGAAAGAGAAAGAGAAGAAGAGGAAAAAGAAGAGGAAGAAGAGATTGAAGAAGAACCTGAAGAGAAAGAAAGAAAAGTCAAAGATAAGGAGAAAAAATGAGTAGACACCTTAAAAGACTTGTAGCACCAAGAAGCTGGAAAATTGAAAGAAAACGCTCTTATTGGGCAATAAAACCTTCACCGGGCCCTCATCCTTTAGAACAAGCGATTCCTTTGGGTATGATCCTCAGAGATTACCTTAAGGTGTGCGATTCAGCATCAGAAGCCAGAATCATCCTTGGTCGAGGCGACGTGTTGGTCGATGGTAGAACAAGAAAGAATTACAAATTTCCCTGCGGATTTATGGATGTTATCTCTATCCCAAAAATGGGAAAGCATTATCGGGTGTTATTTGACCAGAGAGGTAAAGTTTCACTGGTCGACATTCCTTCGACCAATGCTTCGTGGAAGCTTGCAAGAATCGAAGACAAGGTCAACATCAAGGGAGGAAAAATTCAATTGAATCTGCACGACGGCAGGAATCTAATTGTACAGGATGGTTATAACACCAGCGGCACTCTAAAAATTTCTCTTAAAGATCAAAAGATATTGGATTACTTTAGCTTTAAAAAAGGAAATCTTGCGATGATCATCGGAGGCAAACATGCTGGCAAATTGGCAACTATTTCTGAAGTCCAAAAGGTAAGATCGCCCCTTCCAAATAAAATAGTGCTAAAAGCAGACGAGGTCTTTTCGACTATTCAACCCTATACATTTGTGGTGGGTAAACAAAAACCTGTGATAAGTCTACCCGCACAGGGCAAGCACGGAGCGAAAGATGAGTAAAGAACAGAATCCTATGACCCATCCAAAAATAGAAAAAGCAACAGTGAACATTTGTGTTGGGTCAGACGTAGAAAGGCTAAAAAAAGCTGAAAAGGTGATAAAACTATTAACCAATAGAAAACCCGTCAGGACCATATCAAAAATAATGAACAAAGATTGGGGAATTAGAAAAGGAGATACAATCGGTTGCAAGGTGACTTTAAGAGGAGGCGAGGCCGATAATTTTCTTAAGAGAGCGTTCAAAGCCAAAGGAGACTCAGTCGCAGAATATTCGTTTGATTCTCAAGGGAATCTCTCGTTTGGTATTTCGGACTACACTGATTTTGAAGGTCTAAAGTATGATCCCAATATTGGGACCATAGGGTTGGACGTTTCAATAACTCTGGAAAGGTCCGGATACAGAATAAAGCACAGAAAGAGAAAGAGAAGTAAAATTCCCCACAGACATCAAATAGACCCCGACGAGGCAATGAACTTTTTGACCAAGAAGCTGGATATAAAGGTGGTTTGATGCAGATAAAGCAAAAAAAGAAAGAGTATGGCCGGATAAAAGGGTGC
>DUKC01000201.1 GCA_013329495.1 Thermoplasmata archaeon | reverse complement strand
TAAGGACAATGAGTGTAGACATAAGTGTAAAAACAAGAGGTTGAAGTTATGAATGGAGAAGAGATCGTGTGGAACACCATTTCGCAGAGTTTTGATCGCACACGAAGGAGACCATGGAGCGAGGTAATAGGGTTTATCGATTCTCTTTCGCCTGATTCCAAGTTCCTTGATGTTGGTTGCGGAAATGGAAGACATTTGATCCATGCCGCAAAAAAATTGAGGGAAGTTGTTGGTGTTGATTTTTCAGAAGAGCTTTTAAAGATAGTAAGAAAAAGAATAGATGAGGAAAAATTTGAGAACGTAAGCCTAATTCAGGCGAATGCAATCAGTCTCCCATTTCAAGAGGGAGAATTTGATGCCGCAATCTTTGTTGCTGCATTGCACAATATAAAAGGAAAAGAAAATCGTTTGGAGGCGTTGAATGAAGTGTATAGAATAATGAGACCCAATTCCAAAGTTTTGGTTTCGGTGTGGTCGCGATGGCAGGATAGGTTTAGAAATTACTTTTTAAAGGATGCGTTTAAGTATCCTTTTAAGAGGATCAAAGGCTTTTTTACGAAGGACTCCAGTCACGAATTTGGAGATATAACCCTGCCTTGGAAAGCAGATAATATGAATGTCCCGCGTTTTTATCATTTATATTCTAAACGAGAACTTTTAAACGATGTTGAGCATTGCAGGTTTAAGATAGAATCTTTAAATTCTGTAAGGATACGATCAAAACATCACCCCGATAATTATTTCATAACCCTGAGAAAATGAGTTGGCTAGTGAAGTTCCTCTTAGTCTTATAGTTATTAGACAGTTATTAGACGAATGAGGCGATTTCCACTGGTGAATCCTTAAATATTTGTTATTCGCTTTTTTGAAATTAAGTAAATTAAGTATCAAAAACTTTATATCTATTTTTGTATCTTATTTTTTTGTTACATTATAGAGGCAATTAAAATGGGAAAAGCAGAGGAAATCGGAAAGAAAGCTTTAAAATTATATAAAAGTTTAACAGACGAACACTCTATTGCAGATGAATCCGGTGTGATAAAAAGACTTGGCCAGGATTGGGTGGCTTTGGGTTTAAAATACTATCCCTACCAAATCATGAAGTTGATGTCTGATATTTCTAGCGAGGAAGTAGCAGCAGAGGGTATGTACCAATTTGGATATAAGTGCGGTAAAGAAATTTGCAGTAGATATATCTCTCTCGGAAAGGAAGGAAGAGCTGCTATAGAATTCACTTGCGCGGGAGCAACCTACTTCGGATGGGGAGCCATTGAAATTATCGAGTTCACTGAGGAGCGGGGTGTTGCTAGAGTCTATAACTCATTTGAAGCGCGTTCATATTTTGCCAACAATAAAAGAAAATCATCTGTTCCCCAATGCAACTTTTTTAGGGGGGTAATGGCCGGGGTGGGCCACACATACTGGAACAGAGAGGCGAAAGCAAAAGAGCTGAAATGTATAGCTATGGGCGATAAATACTGTGAGGTAGAAGCTGTTGCAGTATAAAGCTGTTTTTTGAAGCGACCCAACAATAAGCTCTTACCCGATCAGCAATCTTCAACTTTCCCCGTGCCCTCCCCTATAAAAGGAAGAGAACTTAAAAAAAGCGTATCCTAAAAGGAAAAGATCAATCAATTTGTGAAACATAAATTTTCATATTTTTTTCTTTTTTTCAGTTCTTTCCCATATTTCTCCTGCAAGATCGAAGAAAGGAAAAAAGGTAAGCAAGAGAAAAATCTTTTCTTCTTCTATTTTAAGTGAGACAACAGTAAAAAAAATACGATTGATGGCTTTTACTTGCTCTCCAATTGCGAAGTCTATTATGGAAAGTGGCAAATCGAAAGTGATGTCCGGTGGTTTGGGGTATATTTTCATTCCTGCGAAGTTGGCAATTGCACCCACAACAGCTCCCGAAAGTATGTTACTTACCTCCAGCAAAGCCGATTGTTCCATTTCACCTATCTCTTTTATTTCTTTATCAAATACGAATCCTAGTACCTTCATTGCTTGTTCGGGTGGAATGAGCGTGAATATCATGCCTTCTTTTTCTCCTCCAAAATTTGTCTTTAGACCTATCACAAGCTCCTTTTCGCCTTTTGGCATAAAATAAGATCCTTCCTCCGGCCTTCTGAACAGTATTTCCGGAAGATCTATTTCCACTTTTTTGCCAATCATTTTTGAAAGCCTGGAAGCTGCGTTTCCTGCGCCCAGGGAGCATATCTCTCTCAAGATGTCTTCGTACATTTTTCTGTCTTCGGATTCTTTGTCTTCTGTCATTCTCACTAAGCTATATCTCATAGAATTAGATAAATCTTTCTTTTATGGATTTTGAAGAAAAAAAGATTCTAAACGCTCTCTTTGCTGAATATTTTTCTATTCGAACCTAACGCGATTCGCGCCTTCTTAGCTTTCATATTGCATTTTTTCTGTTCTAAAACATTTTTTATTGGTAACCTCTTAATCCCTAAATTTGTTTTTCAGGTTCAGTTGTGGGATCTGACTTTTCTACAAAGGCCATCTATTCCCTCACACCCTGCACCTAAGAGAACAAGAAAATTCAGGCGGATCTTCACTTGATGTTGTTATGCCCTTTTTTATCTAGTCCTGTTGGTAACTTGTCAAACATTTGTAGAGCCTTCAAAAAAATGAAAGTTTTAAAAAATAAGAAAAAGATTAAAAAGAAGGACATCATTATAATATATAACAAAAAATAACAAAAAAAGAATAAAGTAAAAAATAGGAGACCAAGATGGAAGAGGAAGAAGAGCCTGAGAGAAGAAGAGGGTGGGTCTGGATTTCACTTGCTGTTTTAGTCATAATACTAATTGCAGTTTTATGTTTTGTATACTTAAAACCATTGCTTCAACCAGAAGAAGAGGAACCAGTAGAGGAAGTAAAAGAAGAATACGTTCCCGAAGTATTGCCAACATATGATTTCTATTATACTCAAGAGGGAAATGCTGTGAACCTCAGTATAACAAAAATAACTGAAGGGAATGTTCTTGATACCCTACAGGTGGTTCTATCTCCCGAATACTCCTTTACATGGCGAAATTCGGAAGAGGTCGTTATTGAGGATAAACTTACCTTAGAGGTAAAGCCTAATAGGTTAATTGGTTTCTTTGGTGAGGAATACCTACTCATCGCAAGGCACAAGGCGGAAAGGGAAGAGATATTTGTCGAGTCGATTTATTTGGAACCAGAAAAATACGAGACAAGTGAAATGCCTCTTATACAGACAGAAGCGGTTGCGGGAGATGCGGTTGGAAAGATTGCGATCTTCTTCGATTCAGCCCAGATGCATAGGAGAGAGTTCGAGGGGACAGAACCCAAGCAAGAATATCAATTTTTAGTTCTTGAGACTAAGGTTAAAAACACCGGGAACATCAAAACGGAGATTTCTTTTGAAGATCCCTATGTAATACTAAAGACGAATAAAAACATCTATTACGAAGCGATCGAGCTTCCTAGTTTCGAAGGCGAGCTTTTACCGGGAGAAGAAAACGCCTCTCGGGTGATATTTGAAATTCCGAGAAGTCAAGGAGGGTCTGAAGTTTATATGGACGTCCAAGTTCAGGGGGATGGAGTAGAATTCATTTTGGAAGTTCCTGGAGCTAGGACTTCTACACTGTGGCCTTTTTGAATTTCCCTTCCCATTTTGCTGAAGTGTAAAGCTCTCCTGATATATATCTATGAGCCTTCCAGCCTTCTACAGTGTTGCAGTTATTCATAAAAAGAATTTGAGAACCGCCCAAAGCTATATCAAATTCTTTGAGGATATGCACAAATTAAGTCTATTGCTCTTCAATGCAAGTTTTGTTAATAAATCTTGTCCCTCTTCAAAAACCCTCTTTTTGATGATGTGGCATACTCACCAAAATTCTGATTGGTTTCTGCTACCTACCGAAAGTTTTAAGTTTGAAGGCTTTTTGCAAAGAATTTATAAAGATTAAAACAATTTCGCCTTATGGATTTCCTTCCGTTCATCATTGTCTATCTAGCTTTGATAACCGGGATGGCTTTATATTTTTCAAGAAAAGTTAAAAGCTCCGATGATTTTTCAGTAGCTGGCAGAAGGCTGGGCCCAATTATAATTGCAGGCACTTTGTTGGCTACATGGATGGGGGGAGGATCTATCCTCGGCACAGCAAACTTTATTTATAGCTACGGCCCTTTTGCAGGAGTTCTTTATTGTTTAGCAGAACCTTTTGGTATATTTCTCTTGATTCTCCTGGCAAGAACAATCAGAAGAACCAAAGGCTACACAATATCAGGAATCTTGAATGATAGATACGGAAATATAGCAAATATCGTGGCTTCTCTCGCTATTATTCTTGCTTATGTTGGGATAGTTTCTTACCAAATTAGAGGTTTTGGAATCATTCTAAATTTGGCTACGGGAATTAGCTTGGAAAATGCTTTCCTAATAAGTTTTGGATTTATTTTACTCATAACACTACTTGGAGGGTTGATATCAGTTGCTTACACTGATTGCTTGAGCGCCTTTCTCATATCTTTTGGCTTGTTGGTTGGAATACCCTTTGCACTTCAAGCTACGGGGGGCTTCACTGGAATGTTAAGCTCTTTGCCACCCGAAAATCTTACTCTGATGAGCACATTAAACCCTTTGCAATGGATCGGCTATCTACTTCCAACCTTATTTCTAGTCCTCGGAGACCAAAACATGTACCAAAGGCTTTTCGCCGCAAAAGATGAGCGGAGCGCATCCCGGGGATCTCTATATTGGTTGATAGGATGCCTAATAATCAACATCCCCCTAATCATTTTAGCAGCCTCATCAAGAGCCTTGGACTTGCTTCCGTTGGAAAGTGCCGACTATGCAATTCTTGAACTTGCAGCAACTGTCATGCCGTTTGTTTTGGGAGGAATAATACTTGCTTCGGCTTCTGCTTTTTTGTTAACCACTGGAGATTCCTACTTGCTCTCTAGTGCAACAACTTTTGTTTATGACATCCTGACCAGGTATCGCAAGAAAAAAACTTCGGATAGGCTAAAGCTCTTCTTACAAAGGCTAATGGTCCTGTTGTTGGGTGTGTCAGCATTTGTTATGATACGATTCTTTCCCTCAGTTTTGGAGATGCAAATGTTCGCTTATACGATGTACGGTGCTACGATCACGCCCGCCTTGTTGGGCGCTCTCGTGTGGAAAAAATCGACAAAAGCAGGTGGAATAAGCTCAATGCTGGTTGGGATTTGTTTCACTGTGATAGGACAGGTTACGGTCAAGCAGTGGTGGGATCTAAATGCCATCGTTGTTTCAGCCCCTCTGGCGATCATAACTCTGATAGTCGTGAGTTTGTTGACTCAAAAGAAGTCTGTTTGAGGCATAACCCTCTGTTAGCCCCTAAATTCTCGGAAGAAACCATGAATCAACGCCCGCATAGACTCTTCGGTTATCGCCCTCATTGAAAATCTCATGGTAGAATCCCTCGTACTCAATGAAGGTTTTGTCCTCTATCTGGACATTTTCATAAAAGTTCTTGACCGATTTTGGAGGTACCAACATGTCTTCAGAGCCACACATTATCAGGCAAGGCACCTTCAAGTTTTGGGCATTATCCTGCAAAAAGAGGATGTTCTTCCCAGCTTCTGCAGAGAACCTCAGTTTCATGGGTTCGTGGCAGACCAACGGATCCTCAGCATAAGCCATGTAGTTGGCTTTATCGTGGTTTAGGTATTGAGGGTCTATCTGAGTTCC
>DUKC01000030.1 GCA_013329495.1 Thermoplasmata archaeon | reverse complement strand
AGTAAAAGCAAAATTTGTTTTTTTAATCCCAAAGTATGAGTAAAATCAGAGTAAGACAAAAGTCAAATTTAAAACCATATTTCTTTGAGGCTGAATCTGGTTTGAGAGCTAAAAACTCAGTTGTCTCTAATAATTTCTAACATTCCACAGAATTTTGTATTTTTGTCTTTATAAATAATTCTTCATCCAGTCGCTTTTATTACAATGATTCTAAGGGAGGCAAAGGGGAGATGCCATCATAGAAAGTTTTTTAGATACAAACGCGCTTATAAAAGCAACATGAAGGACATACGCTATCCAATTGTCTCAGGAAAATTCTACCCCAGTCAACCCAAAGCATTGACTGAGATGATCGAAACCTGCTTTATTCAGGCAACAAAAAGATTGCCGGTGATTTCTAGTAACCCTCCCTCAAAACCCATAGGTTTGGTAGTCCCTCATGCGGGTTACGAATTTTCCGGTAGAGTTTCAGCTTGGGCATATGATGCGTTAGCTAAAGACGGCTTGCCTGATATCGTCGTGATTATAGGTCCAAATCACACTGGACTCGGAAGCAGTATAGCCTTAATGGTAGAAGGTTCATGGAAAACGCCGCTAGGCGAAGTTCCAATTGATAAAGAATTTGCTACACTCCTAAACCAAGACATGATTGACACTGACAGAGTGGCTCATCAATACGAGCATTCCATCGAAGTTCAGCTTCCTTTTTTGCAGTATCTTTACCAAAAAGCTAAGAAGAATTTCAGTTTTGTACCACTTTGCATGAGCGTTCAGGATTTAAGGGCAGCGACAAGCGTTGGAAAATTAATTGCTAATGCCATAAGAGGCACAAAGAAAAACGTTTTCGTTATCGCATCCTCGGATTTTTCGCACGTTGGCTTTAATTACATGAGCATGCCTCCCAGAGGGATTCCGGTCAACAAATGGGCAGAATCACAAGACAACAAAGCTATTACAGGGATTTTAGCGTTGGATGAGAGGGAACTCATCGAAACCGTTTCGAAAAATAATATAACAATGTGTGGCTACGGACCAGTAGCCGCTATGCTTGTTGCACTAAAGAATCTTGGGGCATCTGAAGCGAAGCTGATAACTTATTCCTCATCGTATGAGGTAATGCCAGGTGATTCTTGCGTTGGTTATGCAGCTATCATTCTCAAGTAGGTATGGTGTATCTCCGAAAGGTTTATAAGAACAAAAATATGTATTTTAACTAACAAGGGGGAAGATTAAAAATTAGTGCAGAAGAAGAAGAGGAGCCTATTGAAGACAGGATAGCCGGCCTTCCGAAAATCTGGTGGATAATCATTGGGTTAATTATCGCAGCAATAATCATCGGAGTCGTCACGTACTACCTAGTAAGAGAAGATGAGTCCATCGTAACAACAGAAACAGAAATCGACAGGTATGATATAACTACAATCTTAAAGAACAAGACAGAAACATTTAGTGGACGCACTAGGGTAGGTCGTGTATTTACGAGAAATATAAGTATGCCTAAACATTTAAAACAATTGACAGTTTCTTTAATGCTCGGTGACGATGAGAGCGGCAGGTTATTTGGGGGGTATGGTGGGCCCGGGGATGATCGATTTTCACTTAAAATTACGAGTCCTACAGGTGAGAAATGGGCTTACAATGGAACCAGATCAATCAATAAAACTCTCCTAATTAATAATCAACCAACTGGGGATGCAAAAGGACCAATCGAGGGCTCTGGAATTGATATAGGGTCGGTGATTGGAGAGCTATATCCAGAAGAAGAGTGGAAATTCGAAATAGGGGTAACTGTTCCAATAATGGATCCCGAAGATTCAGGAAACTATTGGACTCTTGAAATCCAATATTCCTATTGGAATCCTTCTTGGGAAAGAGTAGAAAGAGTACAATAAACATATCGCTTATTTTCTTTTTTAATATCTTGTTATAGCTCCCATTCCCCCCAAGGCCATTAGTTTTTTTCCACCTTCGTGAGAAGTACTGATGAGGTAGATTTTACAACCCGTTCTTGATGCCTTATCCATTAAATCTTGAACTTTTTGGTCATGAATCATATCAGTAGCAACTAACAAAATTTTTCCCGCACCTCGTTCTACCACTTCTTTTGTTTCTTCATATCCATAGGCAGCGCATCCGCCCCTTGAAATTTTTACAAATAGCTCTTCAACCAATGAAGTCTCCAAGCTTACTCTAGAGTCCTTTTGGATCTGAGCGACAAATCCTCTTTTAATCGCCTCTTGAATGCCTACCATTCCCCTCTCCCCAGTTGGTCTTACCGCGCAATTATTGGTTAGGGCCGGTCTTTTTTCCCTAGCCCAATTGAGCAGTTTTTCTTTCGCAAAACCTGGCCCTACGACCAGCAAAGGAGAGGAGTTCTCTCTAATTTGTGAAATTTTCTGAATTATTGACGAATAATACTTCTGTTCATCTCCTGTTTGTGCGGCATACTGCTTTCCTGATTTATGAGAACTAATAACCCCAACCAACTCTATTCCGTAGCTTCTGATGTTGGCTAAAGTTGCTTCTTCATCGTCTAATGCAATTATTGTAATCCTCGGTAGCTTAGATCTTTTGACCGCTTCTTTTAACAATTTTAAGTGATATTCTTTCCAATCCTGTTTTATTATTGTTAAAACTTCTGGGGATTTGGCGTCGATACTCAGGGTATGATGCTTTCCTAAATCTTGTGGCGCTTCCTCAATTAAGCCGAAAATTCTCATTCGATCAGTAAACTCTTGAAATTCCGCTTTTATCACTTTCAGCTTTGCTTTCATGGGCTTTTTTTCAGTTTTTTTAGATCTTAGCTTGTCTGACGGAGTTTTGCTTTCCCTGTAAATCAAAGAATAAATTTCATCTCCCCCCTCAATCAGATTTCTGAGGGTCCAGAGATCATCTTGGTTTTCTGGCATTAGTTTGATCTCTTTCTTTTTCTTATTCTGTGCTAATATTCTCATCTTTTATTCCATATATTGCCTTAACGCTGACATTTCCAGGGGGCATTTGCCTTTGTACTTCTTCAAAGGGCAAATTCATGGCCTTCGCTATTTGTTTTGCGACCAAGTTTTTATCCTTCGAACCAGGTTCCAATACCGCATACCTCTTTGACCGGTTGATGAATACAGACGGCGGACCCCCCATAACCCTCTCTTCGTTGTCAAGCCTTATTTCACCCACTGCAATTTCGAGGTCACACTTTTTGTAGTTGCGTTTTCCTCTTATAATCCATGCACCTCTAGGCACCCACTCACCTGAATCAGCAGACTTGCTTACCTGCTCCGGTTCGACCCAATATGCTTGAATAGAGGTGTATCTTCCCCATCCTTTGGAGTAAACCGAAGCAAACTGACAGGCTTCTTTTAAAGCGACATCATTTATCTCGAGCGGTTTATCTCTGAAGTCGCTTGCCTTCACCACACAGCTCGAAGCGCCCCAAATATCCGCATGAACATACTTATCGTTTTGTTTCATGTGCCGCTTCACCAGCTGATCATTCGAAGAAGCATCCTTTCCAGCCAGAATCAGATTTTCATTACTCGAGATAAACCACCTATATTTTTCAAACCAATATCTATACCGAGGCTTTTTAGCAAGAACAGATGCCTTAATTTTAATCCCTTCTTTTGCTGTTTTTTTGATTCTAATCTGAAAATCTTGCATGGCTCGTTTTACCCCTTCTAACTTCTTTGAGATCTGTTTTGCTTTTAAATAATAAACCTCAGCATTCTGAGCCACACTCTTGCTGGGATCTATCGATAAGCGGGTAGTTCCTCTTTCTGGATCAAATAATTCAATGGTCTTTTCTTCTTTGTTCTTTTCTCCACCCAGCAATTCCTCGCATTTTTTGTAGTTGATGTACAGCAAATCCCCCTTTCGCTTTGACTCATTTGCTTCTTTCTCCAACCTCTGTCTCGTTTCTTTCTGTATAGTCATAATCCTTTCTAGTTTCGCTAACTCACTTTCAAATTTAATCTGGCGCTCATCCTTCTTGACCTCTTCTTTCCAGTAAAAATCAGCTGCTTGACTAAAGCTTTCCATCTCCTCGATCGAGTATCCTTCAGATTCATACATCAAAAATTTTATGGGGATTATGTCAACAAGTTCTTTTTCTCCATTCTTTATTTTATAGATCAGACTGGGTTGAAATTTTCTTTGTTTAAATTGGTCTATCAGTTCAGTAATCACTTCATAGACTCTCCCTATCTCATCCTCTCCCAGGTCCTCAACACTTCTGTTCTTTGCAATTCTAGCTCGCAAACAAATTTCTTCTGACCAAAGCCCTCCCAAGTTAAAAGTTGTGGCAAGGGCCCTTACTAAATCCTTGTTTGAATTTTTAAGCGTTGTTTTAAACAAATCGAGATCCACATCCAGAAAATTAAATCGTGATGGTGGGGACGAATATTCCTCTCCTTTCTTTATTATTCTTGTTTTCCATGAGTGTGACACAAAAGAGAGCAGTATTACACCCTGGGAATCTACCAGAATAATGTTTCCCTTGCTGAACAGTTCGATGATCAGTTTGTGAAGAAAACCCGCTTTCTCGACCTCAAAGATAATTATTCTTTCAAGATTGTGTTGACTTACCGACTTTATCTTGCCGTTGGCCAACAATTTTCTCATTGCCATGATAAAGCTTGTTGGTGTCTTTGGCATAGTCTGCTCTTTTTGGGTCAGGTTTAGCCATTTCCCATTCTTGATGAGCAAACCAATTTTGTTTTTAGAAGGCATCTTCAATTTTAGAAAAAATTTATCTTTTTCAGGCTGATACAGCTGTTCGATCCTTCCATCGATCAATTGTTGAAACTCACAAACCAATGCATAAATGTCAAAAGAGGACAGCGTGTCTTTCATCACTTGAAATAAGGACACTTGATAAAAAAAACTTTGTATTTATTGAAAAAATTCAAAAACAGGGGCACACGTCGCAGAATGATGAGCAAAGCTTTTCCAACGCCTTCTCAATAGTGTCCTCAATCATCTCACAAAATGGTTCAATTAGCGGCATGCCCTCTAGCGCTGCTAGATTGTGTAAATAAGAAACCGGCAAACAACAGAATGGAGGACAACATAACCCCAGACATACATCTGCTAATGTCACGACCATCTTTCACCCTAATTATACACACATTTTTTTAGCTCTATATAAATCTTTTGTCGTTTCTGGCATTTGGCCAAAGTTGCCTGGGTCTTACCCTTGCAGCAAACACCTTGTGAAGCAGAGCAATTGGGAACATAATCTTCCCTCTTATATATTATCTTCCTCCAAACATTCTCTTATTAACAGAAATCCAGCCCC
>DUKC01000163.1 GCA_013329495.1 Thermoplasmata archaeon | reverse complement strand
TGGCTCGGGCCAGAACCTGTGCAACTTCGAGTGGTGTCCAAAGTACAGGTACAGTAAACTAAAAAATACTTAAAGCTCCTCAAAAAGTTATCTTATTTAACCAGTAATTCTTTCGTGAACTTATTCAAACTAATTGCTCCAGAGTCCGTGACAGCAACTATGTCCTCTATGCGCACACCAAACTTTCCAGGCAGGTATACGCCCGGCTCGATGCTGAAAGTCATCCCCCTTTGAAGTACCTGATCGTTTTCTTTGGTTATGTACGGCTCTTCATGAACATCCAATCCTATACCATGACCCGTCCTGTGAATGAAGTGTTTGCCGTATCCCTTTGCTTCAATATAACTTCTTGCGGCGAGGTCAATATCCTTTGCTTTTGAATTGGCTTTGACCTCTCTAAATGCGTGCTCTTGGGCTTCCACCACAACGCTGTAAACCTTTCTCATCTCCTCGGTTGGATCACCGATAAAAACTGTCCGGGTCATGTCCGAACAATACCCCTTGTAAACACAGCCAAAATCGAAGACAACACTCTCTTCGTTCTCAAGCCTTTTGCTGGTGGCTCTCTTGTGAGGCATAGCACCGTTTGGGCCTGACCCAACTATGCTCTCAAATGATGGCCTGCTTCCTCCCCTCTTTTTCATCTCATATTCAAGCAATGCTGCTAGCTCAAGCTCGGTTCTTCCTTGGATTATTTCATCAAGAATTGCTTCGAGGGAGGCATCGGCTATCTCTCCTGCTTTCTTGAGTGCGTGAATCTCTTCGTCTGACTTCATCATTCTAAGCTGTCTTAGGATTGATGAGGCACCGACAAGCTCACAATCTTTAAGAATCCTTCTCAAATTCTCAGAGAAAACCGACCACATTTTGTCATCAATTGCGATCATACCCTTCTCTTGATCCCTTTCAAAGAGAGCGTAAGGATTTTCAGTTTCCTGCCAGGTTCGGATATCCCTTATCCATGTTGACTCTTTGATCTGCTCTTCATAAAGATCGGGTGCTATGAAGAAGGGATCTCTCTTCACATCAAAAACAGCAAACAGAGGACGCTCCATCGGCTCTTCCAAAAAACCCGTGAGATAGTACATGTTTGTTCCTGGGAAAAGAATCAGCGTTTGAATCTGTCTCTTTTGCATAAGCTCCTGAGCCTTCTCAGTTCTTTCTCTGAATTCATTGATGTTCATTTTTGCCAAAAATTCTAGTCTTTAAAGGAATTTAGTGCGTGAGAGCGATTAGCGATTAATTGGGGCAGTTTTGTTGAATGGTTTTGCCTTCCATTCTGGTTAATTTACTTGTGTATGAATTGCTTGTGCGCGATCTTCTCTGAGATTCGTTATTCACTACATGAATCTTTCTATGGCAGCTACCCCAGCACCATTGTCAAGCTTGTAGCCCAGCTTGCCCAGGCACACCTCTAAAGCTGTTATTGTCGAGGCCAGCTCTTTGATGTCAACCTGTCCCATGT
Organism: Thermoplasmata archaeon; assembly: GCA_013329495.1. Classification (GTDB taxonomy): domain Archaea; phylum Thermoplasmatota; class E2; order UBA9212; family UBA9212; genus UBA9212; species UBA9212 sp9212u. The sequence continues at coordinate 3,138 of DUKC01000163.1, read as the reverse complement.
GACCTATTCTAAAGAATTCTCCTTTATGGGGAGCTTGCGCTCCCGCCACCACAACTCCAAGATTTTTTAGTTGGGATCTGAGCTCTTTTATTTCAACACCGTCAGGCTTTTTGATGGCTGTAACTGTGTTTGAGTGATAAGGGTCCTGCGCTAGCAGTTCTAGCCCAATTGCTTTTATCGCACTCCTGCATGCATTTGCAATGTTTTCCACTCTCGATATTCTGTTCTCTATTCCTTCTTCTTTAAGAATCCTGAGCGCTTCTCTGTAAGCCAAGAACAGATGGATAGCAGGTGTATAGGGAGTGTCGTCGCTCTTGAACTTCTTTACATGTTTCTTCAGATCCAGATAATAAGAACTTTCGTTGTGCATTGCCTCCAATGCTCGAGGTGAGATCGCCAGCATCGAGAGTCCTGCTGGGGCGGCAATTCCTTTCTGTGATCCAGCGATTGTCACGTCGATACCCCACTCATCTGGTTTGACTTCCAAACAGGCAGCCGATGTGATGCAGTCTGCAAGCAGTAATGCATCATGCTTCTTGACAATCTTGGCTATTTTCTCAATGGGATGGCAGAAACCGCTTGAGGTCTCATTGTGGACCAGAGTTACTAGTTTCACATCCCCCTTTTCTAGTTCTTTTTTGAGTCTCTCCAAATCCTCCAATCTTCCCCAGGGTGCTTCGATCCTTGTTACATTCTTTGAGTATACGTCTGCTATGTCTGCCAGCCTCTCTCCAAACTTACCGTTGAACATGGAAACAATTCTGTCTCCAGGATGAACCAAATTGTTTATTCCAGCATCCATCGCTGCTGTTCCAGATCCTGTCAGAACCGCTACGTCATAGTTGGTCTGGAAAAGGTATTGCGTGAGCTCCCTTATTTCTTTGTTTACTGCCTTGAATTCTGGAGATCTGTGACCCATAGAAGGCTTACACATAGCTCTCAAAACTCTAGGATGTATTTTTACTGGGCCTGGTATCATAAACACATTATCTTCAACATCAAACGCCATTTATATCTCCTGTTCATCCTAACCTTCTGTATAAATATAAACTTTTTGGGTATTTCACTGTTTTAAATCTTTCGTTGCTTTGTTGTCAATATCTTATCCTTATGTGAGTTTTGATAATCCTTTCCACCTGCCGAACCTCTTTGGTAAAAAGGAAAATATTTCTGCGCAGCTTATTTTCTGTCTCCAGCAACAGTCCTCTTTCCGTGGTCTTGAGAGCGATTTTTTCCTCTTCAAGCTCAACCCATGACAACTCCTTTTTGTTAAAGTAAACTCTGGTGCTGCACAATGCATATTCCTTGGAAACCCATGAAATTGCCAGCACTGAATACACCGATGCGAAAATTCCTATAGCAGGTACTATCACTGCAGTCAGTATCTCTTTTGCTGGACTGCTAATGGGCATGGTTGCAAGTATGCCAATGCTTATTGGGAGAAGAACGAACAAGACCTGCAGAGCGATTCCCCTCTTTTTCTTGTTTATCTCTTTTATCTCTTTGGCGGCTTCCTTTAACTCTTCTTTTGTCAATACCTTTGTGTACAACACGGGTTCATATTTCGGAATCTTGAGCATCGTTTTATCTAAGTAATATTTTTATATCCTCCACTATTTATTAATCCCTATGTTAGTCATAGTAGTTATGGGTTCGAAGTCCGACTTAAAGGTAGCAAAGAAAGCAGTCGATCAGCTAAAAAGGTTTGACATACCCTATGAGCTGGCTGTCGCCTCGGCCCATCGGTCGCCCGGGTTGGTCGAACAGATAGCTGAGAAGGAAGCTGATTTGTTTATTGCCATTGCTGGTATGTCAGCGGCTCTGCCTGGGGTTTTAGCTTCAAAGACTTTGAAACCTGTCATAGGTGTGCCTGTCAGTGGAAAAGTGAACTTGGATGCAATTCTTTCTATCGTTCAATTGCCAAGAGGAACACCTGTCGCTGCTGTTGGTCTGGATCAGGGAGAAAATGCCGCTCTGCTGGCGGCCCAAATTCTTGCAACAAAGGATAAGAAAATTGAAGAAAAGTTGCGCCAGTATAAAGAAGAGTTAAAAAAGGAAGTCACAGAAAGCAATAGAGAGGTGAAGAATGTTTGATCCTAAGAAATTTATGGAAGAAGCGATCACTAAACTAAAAAAGCAAATTAAGCCCGATGAAAAGGCTCTGATTGCAACCTCTGGGGGAGTGGATTCCACAACCTGCGCGATGCTTGCTTCAAGAGCAATTGGAGATAGAGCCCAGATCATTTTCATTGACGATGGGTTGATGAGAGAAAATGAGGGGGAGGAAGTAGTTGGATTCTTCAAATCAAAAGGAACGAAGGCAGAGCTCGCGGGCAGGAAAGATAATTTTTTTAGGGCTCTAAAAGGAATAACGGACCCTGAAGAAAAGCGCAAGGCATTCAGAGACGAATTCTACAAAACACTTGGAGAGCTGGTAGAAAAAAAGCATGCGGATTTTCTAATTCAAGGTACGATCAAGGCCGATGTGATTGAGACCGCCGGAGGAATAAAAACGCAGCACAACGTGTTGGAGCAAATAGGGATATCACCTCGCAAATACGGGTTGAGAATTTTAGAACCTATCAAAGAACTCTTCAAACCCGAGGTCAGAGAGGTGGGAAAAGAGATCGGATTGCCTGAGGAGTTTTATCAGAGAATGCCCTTTCCAGGCCCCGGCTTGGCCACAAGAATAGTTGGAGAGGTCACTCCAGAAAGAGTCGAACTGGTTAGAGAGGCAACTAAAATTGTAGAGGAGGAGGTCGAGAAGGGGAAAATCCCGGCATTTCAAGCGTTTGCGGTTTTACTGAATGACAAAGCCACGGGAGTAAGAACGAAGAAGAGGCTTTTTGGGGACATTGTTGTAATAAGAATCGTCCAGTCAAAAGATGCGCTAACCGCAAAAGTACCGACTGTAGATTGGAGATGGCTGGAAAACCTAAGAGATAAAATACTGGCTGAATTGCCCCAAGTCAGCAGAGTGCTGTACGATCTTACGCCCAAACCCCCAGCAACTATAGAATATATCTAAAAGAAAATTTCAAGCAGCAGCCAAATTTTCCTAAATAAAAAGCATTGTACCCTTTGAAAATATAGAACGAAAATACAAAAGACACACAAATTAAACTAAAAGGTTTTATA
>DUKC01000166.1:163-12157 GCA_013329495.1 Thermoplasmata archaeon | reverse complement strand
CCATACGGCTTTAGCAGTGTCCATCGAAGAACCCCCTCCCAAACCAACTATCCAGTCTGGTTGAAATTCCTTCGCCACTTTCACTCCCTTTTCAACCTCAATACTGGAGGGATCCGGCTTCACTCCATCAAATACCTTTGATTCTATCGACGACTCCTTGAGAAGACCCGCTACCCTGTCTGGAAACCCGAGCCTTCGCAGGGCTTCGTCTGTCACTATCAATGCTTTTTTTCCATCCAAATCCTTTAAGTATTCCAAAGAATTTTTTCCAAATTTTATATGAGGTGTCAAAAATCTCCACATTATTCTTACCTTCCCTACCAATTTTTGAGTAACATATCTTTAATATCTTTACAAAACTTAAAAAGCTTTTTATCAAGTGCTGGCTTTTGAGGGCTGTTTGCCTGAGATGCGTTTAACATGTGCTCACTGCCAGCGGTACGATGTAGCGCCTTTTTTGAATCTTGAGTGTTATTCCTGCCCCCCATTGTTTTTCTATTCAAAACACGAGCCCTTTGGTCAGCAGGTGTCCCAATCCCGGCTTTTTTACCAGCAATCCCTCTTTCTTGAAGCCGTCCAGCATTTCTGGAAGAGCGCCTCTTATGTCCGGATACTTTATTTTGTATCCTGTTTCTTTGAGCTTCCCGTTTGATGTCCTAAAATCATCTGCAAATTCTTCCATCCCCAGAATTAGCTCGATGTACGCGACGGCATAATCGTAATCAAACCATGCTCTTTTGCCTCGTTTCCTGAACTCGTCTGTTAGGCTTTTGTATGCAGCTCTTACGATATCCATCACAATCTCACCCTTGGGTATCGTATTCCATAGTTTGCTCATGGGTGGCAGCTTGAGATCTTTGAGTTCTGTTGAAAAGTATTCCGCCACCGCGTACACTATGTCAGAAATGTTATACCTCTGGTCATCGACAATGTTGTATACCTGCCCTATCGCACTCCTTTTTTTCGAGAGATGCAGAGCCGCCCCTGCAACATCCTCCACGTGGACCAACGGCCATCTGAAATTCATATTCTTTGGAAATATCCCCATGGACGTGAGATCCGCAAAGATGTTTATCAGTCTTGCAAAAAATGCCCCCTCACCATAAACCGTCCCAAGCCTCAGAGATATCGCTGGAAGACCCTGTTCCTCGTGATACTTCCACACCAGCTGCTCCTGCTCCCATTTTGTTTTTGCATAAGGAGCTTCCCCAGGTGTCATGTTCTTATAATCTTCGGTCAATTCTTCGTTTGGGGGGAGGTGCCTTTTATCTGCCATGTTGTACCCGTATACCTCACCCGTGCTCCAGTGCACAAAAGGGGTCGCATTCGGACTGTATCTCAAGACCGCGTCGCACACGTTTTTTGCCCCATCCAAATTAATTTTTTCCATGAGCTCTCTAGGCATATGGTAGTTAAAAGCAGACGCGATGTTGAATACCATGTCAACATCTTTCGTCACATCCCTCAGCATGTACGGCTTTGTTATGTCTGCGGGCATAAATTCTATCCCCAACTCTTCTACGTGTTTTCTGTTTGCAGTTTCAAGATCTGTAGCCCTAACTTGGTATCCGCCCTTGACCAGTAAATTTAACAGTCGAGTTCCAACAAAACCGCAAGCGCCTGTAACCAACGCTCTTTTTCCTTGCCCTTTTTTCTCTTTCATTTTTTATAAATTAATCCATTTTTTTAAAAGTTCGAGCACAGCCTACTTTCCAAGCAGTATGCTGTTCATTTCCTTCGTCAGACTTCCCATACTCTTTGTCATGTTTGCGAGAGCATCCTTGACCTTTTCGTTCTTTGTAAGCTCGACAAGCACGGCTCCCCCCACAGATCCCAGCACAGGCAAAAGATTTCCAAGCAAATCAGGATCTATTACTGACAGCATGTCCCCGAGTCCTTCTTTCGTCCTCTTGTCCTGCAGCAGTTTCACGATTCCTTCTGTCGCATCGGGGGTCAGCATCTCCACCAGTCCCTGGGTCATCGGGCCCACCAGCTTGAGCAGGTTTCCGACTCCCTTGTTTATCTCCTTATCATCCATGAGTTCTCTGACCACACTCATCAAATCCTTGATAGCCTCTGGATTCTTCTTTATGTTTTCACTAAAAGTGTGCAGCGGCTCAACCAAGAGGCTTATGTCCTCAGCCTCCAGGTGTTTGGTGAGGTCTAACATTCCCTTAATCAGATCAGTAGCCATTTTTTTCCTCCCTATTTTTAAATGTTCAAACCCTATTTAACCTTAACCATACCCTCTACAATTTTTTTCGCAAACTCAGGAATTGTTGGATCATCTTTCAGAAATTCTGTGATGTCTATTTTTGGAAAAGTTGTCATGCTCACATTCAAAATATTTCCCAAGTCATTTACAGCCTCCATCACCAATGGAATTGCTTTTCTCATATCTTTTGCTGCATCCATGGCCTGTATCAAAAGCGGCTTTAGGCCATCGATATCTATCGCCACTCCGGGATATATCCATCCAAACTCCTCATAAAGGCTCAGGCAGGCTTTTTTGACAGCTTCTGAGTTGTCTTCCTCTTCCTTAAATATGTCTGATATTTTTTCTTTAGGTATCGTTATTACTTCCTCTATGGCGTTGTTCAAGAACCTTATGATTAAAGAAGAAATCACCTTCCTGTCTTTGTTTATAACGAAGAGACCGATTTTTGCATCTACCCCCAAGACCAGCCTGATCATATCCGCAAGCAATCCCGATGGAATCCAGAACTTTTCGAGGTCAAAACCAGTCATTTCAAGAGCCCATTTTAGCAAGTTATCCAAGTTAAACCAACTCTTTACCCCGCTTTCAATCCACAAATTTTTACCTGTGTTTTTCACCGCGTCTATCAACCAGTCTCCCAACTTGTAATAGACCTCCCTCTCCCACGGAATTTTAGCCTTCAAGAGTAAGTCCATTATTCCTGTCAAGGGACCCGCTGTTGTCGAGACTACCATATCTGGTTTTAGTTCATCTCTGAAATTCCTTGCCAACTGTTTGATGTCCTCATCGTACAGTTTGTCGCTTATATCCTGATTTACAGATTGAATCTCTATCTTTCCCTTCTTCTGGATAAGCCTAAATGCGGATGCCTGGCTCTCAGTGCTTATTGTCAAGACCAGATCCAAACTCGTGTCGCCCAGCAATTCATTGAGTAATAAGGGGAGATCATTGGCATCAAACCTCTCAAGCATGGGCAGCATGAAGTCGGGTATTATCCTAAAACAGTAAGGAACTGGGTGGAACCTTATGTATTCTTTCCCAAAAACTGTTCTTAAAAATTCAACGATGGTTGGTATCCACGCTAGCCAATCTTTTCCATACTTTGAGGCTTCATAGGTTTTTGAGAGCTCAACAAAGAACTGCGGTCTTGCAACTTTTATCAGTCCTAGATCCACCTTTTCTTTCTCTTTAATAACCTTCTTCGCATACTTGTATGCCTCCGTATCTTTCTTTTCTGCAAGCAACTTGGAATATTCCTTCACCCAACTAGTTTCCGGGTCTAATTTTTTAACCCATTGATAGATTCCCTCCTTGGCCGTTTCAATACCAAGCCATATTACTCGACTACCATCTTCATTCAATATGGTAGTGAGCATGGTTGGATTTTCCAAAAATATTGTTGGAAGAAAAGGTTTCATTAAAGGTGCAACAGCTGCATAATCAACGTCCAACGGTGCCAGAGCCACTCCTCCAACTCTCTCTTCATAAGGAATATGTTTTCCCTCTGCCAATCCATAAAAGGTCTCGACCATCTGCCACCATTGTGGTCTGACCCATTTTCCTGCCCATTCCATTCCTTTCCAATCAATCTCGGTCTTCCTCAATCTTTTCTCAACCTCTCTTGGAGTTGGTTTGTATCCCTTGTACTCTTCTCTTGTCCACTCAAACTTTTTAGCCATATCTACCACCTCTCCCCTTTAACCAAATTCTCTTTATAAGCATGCAAGCAAAGAGGCCAGAATCTTAGTTGATTTCCCTGAAGTAAGTCCATAATGTCAACGAGTATCGGAGGCATAGTCTGTGTAATAATTGGTTTTAGATCTGTTTTTCCACACATTTCGATGGTGGATTTCTCGTCTTCCCAATACGGAGTCAACGGAGGATTTTTGTCGACATCCACCACAATTCTCTTACCTTTTCTGAATTTGTAATTTGTGGTGCTCTTCACAGCATCAGAACCCCAAACTATGATTGGCTTGTCGCTTTCTTCTGGTTCCGGGGGCTTTTCTCCGACCACCAAATCGAAGGAAAGAGCGGGGAACCACCAATTCATCGCGGTCAAAAGAAAATTAAGAGTCATTAACGTTCCTCTCTGCGTTTTGCCTTTGTAAGCTTTTACGCCCTTAGGTAATTTTACAAGGCCCTTGGATGCCTTTACCAAATCTTTTTTGTATTTCTTGGGATCTTCGCCCAGAATTTTTATGTTTTCCAGATTGATTTCTCCCAATCCTCTTTCATTTGCTATCCTTAAAAGTATTATATCCCTGGGCGATTTGAAACCCATCAGATGCGAGGCTACTGAGTCTATTGCCACCAAATCCTCGCTTGCCAAAACAAATTTTCCTTGGACAAAATTCATGAGCCATGGGCCTTCTCCTTCTCCCATCCACCATCCATCCAGCACATTCAAATCTGGTTGCATTACTTCACACAAATCCGCAATTTTATGTGCAAATTCTCTCTCGTTTAGATGATAGATTCCTCTGTAATCGTGCGTATAAACTCCATGCAAATTTGTCAATGCCAGCGACACATCTGTCATTAATGAGGTTTTCGCTACTGGCACATTAATAAACACATCGCACTCAGCAACAGTCTTTGGAAGCTTCAAACTTCTCAGCTTTTTGTTTTTTGCTTTCGGATTCTCGACCTCCACCATTTCCTCTTTGTCAAAGTAGAAAGGTTCAGCTCCAAACCATTTTACAAAATCAGCCAAACCAGTGAGATCCATCACATACTCAGACTTTATCGAAATAGTTGGCGCATCTCCGACACTTATTTTTCCCGCTTCTGCTTCTCTGCACATCTTTATTAACGCGGCGAGTACATCGAAGCTCGTCGTCGTAGGCGCCTGGGTTGGTGTGGCCATGTTCGGCTTTATGAAAACCCTGTCTCCCGGTTTGACAAATTTCTTAATTCCCCCCAATTTTTCAACGGCCTGATAAGTCGCTTCTCCTGCATCTTTTCCAGTAGCCAATGCAACCTGACTTCTTCCGGGCTTTTCCCCATGTTTTGGCATTTCAACTCCCTCTTTTATATTCTTTTTCTCTAATTCTTTTATACTTATTTAAACGTTCTGCCAGCCCACTCACTAAAAATCTCTTGATTTTTCTTCGCTCTAGAAACGAAATCCCCATCAGCCTTCAAAATTCTCTTGCGAAGCTCTCCCTCTCTCTTGACCATTTTGTCTGTTTTGTCCAGCAACAGCTCGTACAGATTTTCTACGTTGGGAAACGGATTTGGATGCTTCACATAATCTACGTAAAGGTCCGTCATTCCCAGCTCCCTGAACACAGCTTCAAGTCTGGTGTCTGAAGATATCGCGATGGCAGGAACACCCGCAGACGAAGAGAGAACCGATGCATGATATCTGGTTGTTACAAGATATTTTGAACTGCACAGCAGGCTCTTAATGTCATTCACATCGTACTTGTGACTCGGTATGTATCTCCCCTCTGATTTGTGTTTCATCCGCTCATAAACTTCTTTTGATACTGGGCAGTCCATTCCTTCCATGCCTACGAGTAGAATGTTGGCATTGAATCTCTCAACCAGATAATCAGCGTATTGGGTAAGCTCTCTCTTAAATCTCTCACTATTTTCTTTTCCCTCAGGTGTCCAGGTCTGATACGCGGTGGGAACATACAGATCCTTTTCCGGTCCGTGCAGGTGAAACGTGACCGGCCACCAGAAAAATTCTTTCAGAGCGAGCGTTATTATCGGCTTCTTTTTCGGGTCAAGCTTCAGCTTGTTCAAGATCTTTTTTCTGTAGTTCTCGTCAGGCAAAGGATACAAGTAGGCATCATCAGCGGTTAGGTGTATCTTTTTCTTGACTCCGTATTCTTCCATCCTCTTCTTTGCATCTGGATTTCTCAGCATTATCAGATCAATCGATTCATTTAATGTTTTTTTCAAACCCCTCTGGTTATGCTCTTTCAGGTGCCCGCAGTCATTCGCATAAGCCACGACCTTCCCCCCTCTTAGTTTTTGCAGTCTCGCAGCCAGCATAAATATCCAGATAAACACATCCGAGAAGTGGTCTATGAAAGTGGATCCTTCAGACAAAATCAAGATGTTATACCCCTCATCAATTATTCTTAACAAATTTAAAGGACCGTTAGTACCCAGTGGGGTTATCGGATATATCTCTATGTTTTCGTCTTTTATATATCTCCTAAGGTCATATCTACCGAATGATAGAACTCCTATCTTCTCTATTTTTTCTCCCAGAGCTTCTCTCAAGTCTGCGATGGTTGTTAAGAGTTTTGCTTCGGATCCTGTGTTGTTAGTCCCATTGTAGCCAAAGCATAAGACCTTGAGTTTATCCACTTTTTTTCTCCATTTTTAGCAATATTGCATCCTTTCCTTCTTCAACTATCACTCCGAGGGATTCGATAATGTTCGCGAGATTGTCCTTTATCCCTTTGTCTTCCAATGCTTCTTTCATTAGTGGGGAGATCACTCCAGCCACGACTGGCCATGCATCTGAAAGTTCAAAAAGAAATTTAACTCCAGACAAAATAGAATTCCTGCCCCTCTTCACCCTTTCATCTTTCAAAAAATTTTTTGTTGCCCTCAGAAGTTCCGGGGTGACAAAGAATGCAATTGTGTCAATCAGGTGAGGCAGACGGGAGACAAAAAACTCTACATTTTCTCGTGATTCACTACTCTCCAAGGCATCTCTCAATATCTCTAAGAGTTCATTTGCCATTTCTTCATCTGAAACTTTTTCCAATAATTTGCTAGAAGATTCAGCAATTTCTTTTACGTTTGTTTTCATGTTCCTCTCTATTTTAAAATATTTTGTCTATTAATATTCTTTTCGCTCCCTTCTGTTTTTTTTGTCGAAAGTTTAATATAGAATTTAAAATTTAAATACAAACAGTATAAACAAAATACAGATTTATATAGACCTAAAAATGATCCACTCGAATGATTAAAAATGATAAAAAAGGCGTTATTCAGTCTGTTGCTTATTTCTTTTCTGCTTGTCTCCTCTTCCTCTTTTGAAGCTCTGTCCGCTCCAAATAGTGATGTAAAAGTTGAATGGCACTTTTGGAGGGAGAAAGTCAATCCAGAAACTGGGAAAGGCGAAGTTTCAAAAAAGTATTCGTTAAGAGACTACATGAATGATATCATATGGATCAAGAACGAGGGTGAGGTACCCATAACAGATGTCAGGGTCGAGTTCGTGACAACACTTTCTGGTTACTCCATTTCCCAGTTGCCAGACTGGCTTGCTTCTCGGGTTCCCAATGACGTGGAGAGAGAAAAGAGGTGGAGGATCAGTCTGGAGCTCGGAGAAAAAATAAAGTTTGAGGACATAAAAGAGTACTCGGAGTGGGTTGTGCACGATTTTAGAGCTTTGGGCTACGAGGTGGTTGAGATGGACAAGGACCTCGCAAGACTCAAGGTAAAAATCAAGATCGGACCTATTAAGTTTAATACCAACGTCGATCTTACCAACAGTACCGGGCAAACAATAGCTAAACTTTTTGTAAACGGAGAATACTGTGGTGAAAAGAAAAACAATTTCATGATAGTTCGTACAGTATGACCCTTTATTTGCAGCCTACCTCCCCTATTTTTTATTCAGGTGCGGCCAAAAATCTCTGAAATCCTTTCTGTCCAAATTCAGGTTGTAAACTCGAGCATCTCTGCATTTCATTTTTGGGCATTCGTTACTTCAAAATCTTGAGCAGAAGGAAAATTATTTAACAAAAAACAGCATACTGTTACCCATGTATCTGCGGGACTATCCTTTTAAGTCGGCCGATTTGCTGGTGGTCTTGAATGGTATATTTAAATTTATGAAACAGGGAGTGTCTTGGGATTGGACAAAAGAGACTCTCGAAGATATGCTTCCCATTCTCCTAAGACATCTTAAAGAGAATCCAGTTTCTCCCGAAGACTTTAGGAAAATAAGATTACAATTAGTAAAAATTTTTAGATAGAATTAGGACTGAATGCCCCCTTATCTCTTTCTATCTCTCTGTTCGTCCCGCAGAAAGAACAAAATCTCGCTCTTCACCACTTGTAGCTAAAGAAGCTCGTAAATCCGCTAATCCATCTTTCAAGTCCTTCCGTTATCTTTACTGAAAAAGGCTTTTCGATTACCTTAACATTGATCACATAAGATGTCGTCCCGCTGAGCTTTTCTGGCGGCTCCCCATGCATCTTACCCGCAATCCTCCACAAATGGTCTGCACATTCCTGCATAAAGTCTTTCAGCCACTTGGGTCCGTTCCAGTATTCGCTAGTTGCAAACGATTCTAAAACCCCAGCTGCATCTTCAGGAATGTAGTAACCATACGAAAGGAACATATCCTTCACCACTGGTTGAAGCTGCTCAATCTTTTTAGAGTAATTTCCGTACTCCTTATCCATCACCTCAAAGGCGGTAGGCCACCATTCACCTAGGGCAGCGGGAAGGTTTTCCATCCATCTCTCGGTCGTCTCCCCGATTGCCCAGGGCAGGATTTCTATCCAATACATCAGATCTCCAGGCATGTCAGGAATCCAATCCAGCAATCCTTTTACCACCAAATAGCCGACAAAGTCAAAATGCTTCCACATTGAAGGAAAGGTGTCATCAAACAGAGGTTTTATACCCAAGAGCAAGTCTAAAAGATCTGTGATCACCCACGGCAAAACCTTGGGAAGATAAAGTGTGTGGTCTAAACCAAACGGAATCATCGCTGGAAGACCATGCAGGATCGGGGGAAGGGCACCCGCAAGAGTCGGAAGAGCATAAATGAGATCCTCAACAAAAGGCAACGAGCCAAAGTAGCTTGTGCTTATATCAAGGCTTAACTCGTACTCTCCAGTTTGAGTTGGCTCTATCCAAAATATGAACGGGGCATCATCGTTCGGGTAAACTGTGACAACACTGGCCATTTTCAAAACCGATTTCTTTAATGCTTCGTCTGCCCCCTTCAAATCCATGTTTATGGCGTATCTTAGATTTTCATTGTGGTTAATGAAATTCACATAAAAGCTGCAATTGTCCCCTCTGTATATGTTGAGTTCATTTTCGAATTCAACTTCCAAATCCGTATCTCCTATTCTTTTTCGTACTATCGAGTAACTAACTTCACTCTTTTCGTTCTTCGAGGAGGATAGCGGAACAGCCGTCAGAATAACTGCACAGGATATTATTAATGCCAGGCAAACAACGAACTTTTTTTTCATATTTTACCCCCTTTTTTTGCGGGTTTTTCCCACTTGATGAACAATGGCAGAACCATCAATGAGACCATGAATCCACAAAGAATTGCGAGAGCCACACCGAGCATGGGTGCCGCGACAAATCCTTTTATTGGAGAAAAGCTGAACAGGTAAAAGGCTATACCATCGGTCAAGGCCGAGAAGAACACAGCCTTTCCCACCGTGTTGTAGGTGTATTCAGGGTCCCCAGTTTTATGAGTATTCCACATGATGTGAATATCATAATCCGAGGTGATTGAAGTGATAATAATTATGGGCAACACCAGTGCGATCGATATTTCAATCTCAAATATTGCCAAGAGCCCAAGCCATATTATAACGTTTACTATTGCTGAAACAGTTATGCCAATAGCCGCTCTCCATTTCCCAATGAACAGCCTGGAAATTATAAATAATGCGATTAATGACACTGTAAACAGTATTGTAATATAAAACATTGAGTAACTCAAGAAGGTGTATATTGTTGAACGCAGGCCAACAACGTTTGTTTGGATGTAATCGGGCTTTAAAGGTTCCGCACTCTCTATTGCTTGATAGATCTCGTCTCTTATCGCCTTAGAGTCTTCATAGCTCGTGTGCGCCACAACCAAATGCGGAAGGAAAGTGAAAGTGTGTTCGTCATTCATTATGATAGGCCAAAACGGTTCCCAGTAGGGGTCGGCTCTCATCTCGCTTATGTACTGCTCCATCAATTCATGGTCCTTCGGACAGGAACCTTCCATGGGCCGTCCTTCGGACAGACTCTCAACGAGAGTCAACAAGAATCCCAGGTTACCATCTCTGAGTTCCCTGTATTCTCCAATATACCAATCAAAGCTGAAGAATCCCGTTAGTATTGGAAGGATGCATCTCGGACTTTTTCTGAGTTCATCTTCCAGCTTGTACTTATAGTCTATGACCTCTGGATGGGTCAGTGTATGACCGTCTGTGGCTTGTAGGGTTATAATCTCAAAGTCAAGTTGAGTTTCAGGGTCTTGCGCCCCAAATATGCCCATCGCAAAGTCATATCCTTCTGTGATGTAGTCATCCTCTGGAAACAGCCCGCCGATCGGATCAACCATAAACTTCAGGTTTCCTATGTTGGCCGCAGAACCCAAGGTTATCACGATCAAAATAACCGCGAAAGTCTTCTTGTGGGTGCCTATCCATTTTGCCACTCTTCCAATCCAAGGTGCGGGGCTGTATGCAGTTGCAGCCTTTCTGGCACTTTTGCTTAACATTATCAAAGCGGGAATGAATGTAATTGCAAATAGGGTGCAGATCACCACTGCGAGAGCGCATGTAATTGCCATGATAATCATTGCTCTCGATTCACAGAAAATCATCATGGAGAGTCCTACCACTGTCGTCAATGTCGCGAGACTGATCGCAATTCCTGCCCTTTTACCCATCTGGATTAAGGCTTCATCATCCTTCAAACCTTTCGTTTTTCCGACGCAGTATTCCCCCAAAGAGTGCAAAGAATAATCTATTCCATTGCCCAGAATAAGAGGGATGAATGCAATGTTTGCTGCGCCTATTGGAATCTTGAACCAGCCCATTCCCCCTATTATCCATATTGCACCCGCCACCAGAGGAATGAGTGCCACAAACATCGTGTGAATGTTTCTGAAAGCAAACAGCAGACAAACAACTATTGCAATCACTATGGGAATGGCTATCCACGCACTCTCCATCGACAGATCTGTGAAGTGCTTCATGATGCTGCCCAGACCTAACATGCCCATGTATTCGTTCGGCTCGTCAAAGTCAAATATGTCATACTCTATTTTTCCAGCTTCACAATCAGCTTGATACTCTTTGATCGCGGCTTTTATTTCTTCGGCAATTTCCATCGAACCTGATGAGACCAGCTCGTAACTTTCCCTTGGGACAGGCTCGTACATTATAATCAAAAAGAACCAAGGCCAGGTTTCTCCTCCCATGGGGCCACCGGAAAGCATGGGCATGGCAGTCGGTGCCGCCTGAGTTAAAAGGGTTGTCAGAAGTGCACCATAGAATGCCATCTCATCATCCGATTCGGGCAGCTCATACCACTCGGCAGTTGGTCGTCCTCCTTCCCCAGGAATGACCGCAGTGTGAGCCCCCGCTCTCATCCAATTGATGAAGTGAGGCAATCCCCAATGGAGCTTAACTATTGGGTTGCCTTCGTCGTCTTTGCCAACCTTATCTTGAATATAACAGAAAAGCTCCCATTGAGCCCTAATTCCTACGGCATCTGTTATGTTGGTGCATCCGTGCCTAGCTGCCTTCTCCTCATCCAACTTCGGAAAGAGGAGTTCCATTGCCTCAAACCCTTTGAGCTCCTTTCCCAGAACCTTGTCCGCAGCTTGTGTGTCTGGATCGCTGGCTGGCAGCCAATCGACAAAGGTCGTTTGAAATACCATATCCTTTAGCCCTGTTCCGAGAAGTAGTGTTATGATTATAAAGGATACCACAACAACCTTAGGATGCTTGATAGATGAAGAAATTACTTTTGCTATGCCTTTACCTAAAAAATCTCCAGGCAAATGCTTTTCATTTTTTGCCATGAATTATTATAAACTGGT
>DUKC01000166.1:0-157 GCA_013329495.1 Thermoplasmata archaeon | reverse complement strand
CTCTACAAAAATATATTTTTTTAAAAATTTTGCAGTCACATGGAATCTTTTTTTTCGCTTGGGTCAGGCAGTGCTGTCCAAGCCTTCGTTGTTGTGCGTTCCTCTCTGTTAGACGTCGAATAAAAATTAATTAAAGTCCGTTAAATCTTAATCCGTG
>DUKC01000138.1 GCA_013329495.1 Thermoplasmata archaeon | reverse complement strand
CTGATAAAGCAGAGAGAATGGCAATGGCATCAGAAGAAACTGGCATGGCTATTGAAGAAATAACAGAGAGCGTGAAGGAAGTGGCAGAAGAAGCAGCAAAACAATCAGAAGCAGTGATAAAACAAGCAGATGCGGCAATGAAACAGGCTTCGGCAGCTGAAGAAACCGAAGCTGCTCTTGAAGAACAAGCAAAGAGCTCGGAAGAGCTTTCTACGATCGGTCAAGAAATGTTGCAACTTTCTGAAAGCTTATTAGGTACCTTGAAACCTTTCAAGATTGAATCTGAGAAAGGGAGCAGGAAAACTAGGGTATAACCAGTCCATTTTTTCAATTGAGTAGCGATTCAAGGGAAGATAATATACGTAATTTTTTTAGAAGATTATAAAAAGTGGGCAGTAAATGTTCAAGGGATGGGGACTATAAAAGCAGTTTTTTTAAATCTCCAAAATAAGCTGAATAAGGGTTAATGAGCACTAATCTGGACAAGTTTAAAGTAAAAAGTATTTAGAAGGTTTATTAAGAGAGAAAATCGAAACTTTTTATTTTTGAGAAAAATATTCTTTTTTGATAGGTATTGAGAATATTTTTTGGTTAAAATTGGAGCCGCCACCCTAGTTCCGAATAAATTAAAAAGTTTTAAAGAATAAGGAAAGTGTTTTATCTTTCAATTCTTATATCTTTTTCATGAGCTTGGAGCAACTTTTTAATCCAAAATCAATAGCGGTCGTTGGTGCATCTGCAAAAAAAGGCAAGGTGGGGAATATAGTTTTGCGCCAGGTCAAAGAAAGCAGAGCAGAGGTATATCCAATAAATCCGAAAGAGCCGAAAATTGAAGGATTGAAATGCTACAGGTCAGTGACAGAAATAGAAAAGCAAATTGACCTCGCCGTCATTTCTCTTCCAGCCCCTCTCGTTCTAGGCGCAATTAAGGAATGCGCAAGCGTTGAAGTTAGGAATGCAATTGTAATAGCAGGAGGTTTTAAAGAAACTGGAGAGCGAGGGAAAAGAGCTGAAAAACAAATTCTAAAAACAAAAGGCAAGATGAGAATACTCGGTCCGAACACCTTGGGGATATATTTTCCTGGGAACAAGATTGATACTCTTTTTCTTCCCCCTGATAGAATGCAGAGGCCGAAAGAAGGAAAGATAGCCTTTATTTCACAGAGTGGGGCAATAGCAGCCACCCTGATGGACAGACTGGCGCTCTATGGTATTGGAATTTCTGCCTTCGTTGGCCTGGGAAATAAACTGGATATAAACGAGAATGAATGCATCGACTACTTTGCAAATGATCAGAAAACAAAAGCAATCTGTGTTTATCTTGAATCTTTTAAGGATGCAAAAGGGTTTGGGGAAAGATGCAAAAAAATATCCCCAAAGAAACCTATAGTTGTGATTAAAGCGGGTAGGACTGAGAGAGGTAAAAGGGCTGCGAGCCTGCACACTGGTTCTCTAGCAGGGTCTGACCAAGTTGTAGATGGTGCGTTCAAACAGTGTGGAGTTATAAGAGCGAAAACGCCAAACGAGTTGATAGACTTGGGCAGAGCACTTGCTTACACTCTGCCGCCCAAAGGAAGAAGAGTTGCGATAATAGGAAATGCTGGTGGATTCTGTGTGACCTGCTGCGATCTGATAGAATCTCATGGCATTCTCAGAGTGGCTAACCTCAGTTCGAGAACAAAATCTGAGCTCAAAAAAGTCGTTCTTCCTTTTGCATCTGTTGAAAATCCAATAGATTTGACCGCTAGCGCAGTTGACAGAATGTATAAGGATACATTGGATATATTGGTTGAGAGCAAGGAAGTGGATTGTATCTTGTGCGGCACCTCACCTCAGCCTCCTGGACTCACAGAAAAATTGCCTGAGGTGGTAGGACGATACGCAGACCGTCTACCCATAATCGCCTATTTGGTAGGGGGCAGAGAAGCGATAGAAAGAATAAGGTCGTTCGAAAAGTTAGGCGTTGCAGCTTATCCCGAACCAGAAAGTGCAGTAAAGACTCTTGAAGCAGTGTGGCAGTGGGCAGAAAACACCAGGACTTGATGAGAGAGCTTGTTAACGCTCTCATTGAGAGAGCGAAAATCGATTGTGAAGGATCTGAGACAAGTTGGACCTAAATTCAAAAGTAGACAAAGATTAAGTATTTTGATTCAGTTGTAATATAACTAATAACTACGCTATCGTTATGGTTGAAACAGGTAGAGATAGGGACGATGTTAAAAGGAGGATATTGGGGCAAGATGGCGAGGGTGGATCTCACCAATTCCAAGGTAAGTTTTCAGAAGTTTAATGAGGAGTTTGCGAAAAAGTATCTGGGTGGGGCAGGTTTTGCAGCAAGGCTTATCTGGGACTGGGTGCCAAAGCATGCTGATCCATTGGGTGCAAGGAATTTGCTCGTGTTTGCGACGGGGCCTTTCCAAGCGGCGCCGATAGCAAGCGCAGGGAGATGTGCCGCAGCCGCGAGATCGCCTCTGACAGGATTTTGGGGGGAGTCAAACGCTGGAGGACACCTAGGACCCGTATTGAAAAAATCCGGAATCGATGCGATCGCCATAGCTGGAAGGAGCAAGAGACCTGTTTATCTTTACGCTCACGATGGCGAGGTGGAAATCAGGAATGCCAGCACCTACTGGGGCATGGAAACCGTTGGCACCACCGATGCCATAAAGAGGGACATCAGCGAGCGCGGGATAAGTGTAGCCGCCATCGGCCCGGCCGGAGAGAACCTCGTTAGGTTTGCTAACATCCTCAACGACAAACACGGTTGCTTTGGACGAACAGGAATGGGCGCAGTGATGGGAAGCAAGAACTTGAAAGCCTTGGTTGCGAGGGGATCCTTGGACCCTCCACTAAAAGACAGGGATGAACTAATGAGAATATACAAAGAAGAGATACTACCGAAAGTGAAGAAAGCGGAGTTCACCAAAATAAACGCTGAACACGGTCAACCGATAGTTGTCGTGCCGAGGGAGGCAAATGGTCTGCTGCCCATAATGAACTTCAAGCAAGACAGATGGAAAGAGGGCGCAGAAAAGATCGGAGTTCCTAGATATACAGAAGAGCTTAAGATAAAGCGCTGGCCGTGCGAGTACTGCGTGATGGGCTGCCACAGGAAGATAACAGCCAAGGGCTATCCTAATGAAACCTCGGGTCCCGAGTACGAGACACTAGCCATGCTGGGCTCCAATCTTTTGGTGGATGACCTGAAATCGATAGTGGTTGCAAATGATCTATGCAATCGATTTGGCATGGACACCATAGAGCTTGGTGCCATTTTGGGCTGGGCTTTCGAGGGCTATGAGAAGCGAATGATAACCAAGGCTGACACTGGTGGCATTAAACTGGATTGGGGAAGTGGTGAGGCTCTAGTCGAAATGGTCGAGAGGATTGCTAATAGAGAGGGCATAGGCGATTTGATGGCAGAGGGACTGTCTTCTTGCTCATCAAAGTTCCCTGAGAGCAAGCCTTTTGCGATCGGAGTAATGAACATGGGAGTTGCTGGGCATGATCCGAGAGCCTTCTTTTCGATGGTGATCACCACAATAACATCTCCGCGGGGCTCATGCCACCTCCACGGCGCATCCGAAGGTATTGAGGCTGGAGAGACATTACCAGAGCTTGGGTACAACGAACCGATGGGCAGGTTTCAGGTTAAAGGAAAGGGTGAGATCGGAGTTGTGTATCAGGACATACAACAGTTCTGGAACAGCCTAACATGGTGCTTTCCCTACTTTTCCTCGGGCGTAAACCTGACCGATCAGATGGGATTACTCAAGGCCATCACTGGATGGAACATGACCCCACGTGATGCTAGAACCATAGGAGAACGGGTGCTCAACCTGCAACATGCATTCAACCTCAGGATGGGTCTTGTGCCTGAATGGGATTTTGTGTTACCGCAGAGATTCCAAGCACCCCATAAGGAAGGAGGAGCTGCTGGAAAAGTTCCGCCTTGGAAGGAGATACTGGGAGAGTACTACAAAACTAGAGAGTGGGTGGGAGGAATGCCCTCTGAAGGGAAGCTCTTGGACCTCGGACTGGAAGATGTTGCAAGAGAGTTGCAGAACGCCAATAAGTGAGAAAAAATATAGAGTTTGATTCTTAAAAATGGTCTTGTCCCAAAGCTTGCTCTTTTTACATGGGGGAGGAAAGGCATGGGATCAATAGACCTTTATTGAAGCGCTGGAGTGATTTCTGCCTTTCCATCGGCAAAATCGAGTTAGCTCAATCTGTGAGTTGGAAAGCAGTTGACCTTCTCACTTAGGGATAGAATCAGGTGTTGGCATTGAAGAAGAAAAAGATGCCTTTAAAAAGAGAAAACGATAAGATTTAAGACTCAGTCCCGTGTTAACAGACTGAAATAAAATAAAATGATAGACAGATGGGGAAGAGAAATAACGGGCATTAGGTTTTCACTAACCCAGAAGTGCAACTTGAATTGCATTTACTGCCACAAGGAGGGAGAAAACACTTCAACGCATGAACTAACAGCAAAAGAAATCGAGAGAGTTGCGCTGGTTGGAGCTAAACTAGGAATAAAAAAGATAAAATTTACTGGCGGAGAACCTCTATTAAGAAGGGATTTGAAAGAGATAATAGGAGCTATTTCGCCGTATTATGAGGATGTTTCCTTGACTACTAATGCCACAATCCTAACAAAAGAAATGGCAGAGGATTTAAAAGATGCAGGTCTGTCGAGAATCAACGTTTCGCTTGATACCCTCAACGAAGAGGATTGCGAGAAAATAACCGGCAGAAATTGCTTGAAGGATGTATTAAAAGGAATAGAATCTGCAGGAGATGCTGGTTTTTATCCGATAAAATTGAATATGGTTCTGATGAAGGGAATAAACGAAAAAGAAATAGAACCCATGTTCAAGTTTGCAAAAGAAAACGGACTTATTCTTCAGTTGATCGAATTGCACACTTCAAAAGAAGGCAGTTTAAAAGATTTTTACAGAACGTATCATACTGACTTGACTCAAATTGAAGAGAGACTTAGACAAAAATCCAGCAAGGTAGTGGAGCGCTCGATGCAGAACAGGTGCAAATATTTTATCAATGGGGGAGAAATTGAGGTTGTCAGGCCCATGCACAACACTCAGTTCTGCAGTAACTGCAAAAGAATAAGGGTTACATCACAAGGAGAGTTAAAACCATGCTTGCTTAGGAATGATAATCATCTTGATCTCAAGCATGCTTTGAACGCACCAGATGAGGAGGAGCTCATTTCTCTCTTCAAAGAGTGCTGCTTGAGGAGGGAACCCTATTGGAGGTGAAGCATGCGAGCCAGGATACAGAGGGAAAAATTTGAGGTGGATTCGCTAACCAGGGAATTGGACCAACCAAAAGCAGGGGCTACGGTAGTTTTTCTTGGTAAGGTTCGTGAGTTTGGAGGAGAGGCGGTGGAAATAAAAACAGATGAGAACATGGTTGAGCAACTGAGTGAGTTACCGCAAAAGGCTATCAAAAAATTTAACCTTTTGGATGCGGTGGTGGTTCACAGGGAGGGAAAACTCAGGGTTAAGGAGCCTATCTCTTTCATAGGAGTCGCCTCAGGGCACAGAGAGGAAGCATTCAAGGGTTGCGAGTGGCTGATTGACCAGGTCAAAAAATTAATTCCATTAAAAGAGTTGAAATAAATTGCCAAGAATTCATCAGGATGCTGAGGACCAAGCTTACAGAAAGGAAGCTATCAAACATTAAATCTGTAAGGGAGATACTTAGAAAAACATAAAAGTTGAGGTAGGAGTAATCAAAGATAGAAAATTGTTGAAATTGAGTGGATGAGATAAAGATGAATAAGGTCAGAATGGTGGATATTGGAGATAAACCAAACGTTGAAAGAGTGGCGATAGCAGAAGGAAAGATAAGACTAAAAGAAGGCACTATCAAGGAGATAAAAGAGCAGAAAATAAAGAAAGGAGATGTGCTGGCAGCTGCAACCACATCAGGCATAATGGCCACAAAACGCACCTCAGATTTGATTCCCCTATGCCATCCCATTCCTATCACTAACATAGACCTCTCATTTGCATCTGACAGAGCGGCGATAACTGCAAGATGTGAGGTCAAAGCGGAGTACAAGACAGGAGTGGAGATGGAGGCTTTGGTTGGAGTCACAAATGCACTCCTGACAATTTGGGACATGACAAAGTACCTAGAAAAAGACGAAAAAGGGCAATATCCCAATACTCGAATTTATGGAATAAGAGTTGTTAGGAAAGAAAAGGGGAAATAGGAGATGGAAAAGGCTTTATTGATTGGAATAACATTAATCCTAATTCCATCTCTTTTTACTTCTGGTTCTAAAAAAATCCTTGAAAAAAGCAAGGAAAAGAAATTCCTATTTGTTCTGCCAAAGGAAAGCAAAGGTTTTGTGCAATCTATGGGGATGAGATAGTAGGGGATGATTGGAGGAATGGAAAGTTAGATATTTATATGTGTAAACTACCAACGACTAAAGC
>DUKC01000117.1 GCA_013329495.1 Thermoplasmata archaeon | reverse complement strand
CAGATTTTTTGAAGTAGATGAGAGTAGACTTGATTAGCTTTTAACTGACCTTTTCAAAGAAGTAGAGCCAAAACATTAAAAACAGACTTGCGATTAAAGTTTCATGGCTCAAGAAAAATCTAATGAAATTCTAGCAATTTTTATTTTTGGATCAGTGTGGGGTCTCTTTCAAAGTGTCCTTACAGCAGGTATGGTGAAGTTTAGCGTTATCCCATTGTTCTTTGAGCATCTTCACACGTGTCCTTGTCCACTCGCCGCAGTCCTCATTGGAATTCCAATAATGGGAACCGTTTTTGCTGTGCACAAAAAACCTTCCATGCTGCTGGGCATAGGCCTTGTAGCGTCATTGTTTAGCTTCCTTGTTATCCCATTTTTGAGCGTCCCGGCATTTTCAGAGTCGATAACGACCTACCCGATAGTGAATCCGGCACTGGCAAACCTTTTTGCATCACTCGTCTTATGTCTTATGCTTAGCCTGACACTGAGAAGAGAAAAAGTAGGCACCCCTCTCGTGGCGGGAATCGGGGGGCTGGCAATGTTTTTGAGTTCATCCATCTGGATCTTCACCGTAGTCTCAATAGGAGCGCCAATTTTGGGACCGTCAATGCTTAGCAGTCCTCTGGCTTATATCCTGAGAGTCAGCCCAATTTGGGGGGCTTTGAGCGTCTTAACACTACCAATTGGTTACTTGCTTGGTCCGAGAGTTCAGTCAAGGGTTCAACGCTGGTCAAGAGCAAATCCCCTGCCGCATAAAATGGCTTGGATTCTTCTGTTTAGCGCTTGTTGGATAGCCAGCCTTGCCATTGCACCATTGATTGCGACATAAACGTTATTTGAAATGTCTATGTTTTTTCAAAAAGATTATAACACCACAATAATTTATGATTTTCATGTCCAAAGAAATTGTCAAACAAATATCCCAAATTGTTGATGAAAAAAGGGGGGATATAATAAAATTTCTCCAGAATTTGATTAGAAAACAGAGTGTTACTGGAAAGGAAAAAGAGATTCAGGAGTTTATCGTCAAGAAGCTGGCGGAGATGGATTTAGAGATCGATCAGTGGGAACCTGACCCAAACAAATTGAGACAGCATCCTGCATGTTTTTCAACATTTGATTCCAATCAACTGGACTACGAAAACAGACCAAACGTTGTCGGGAAGTTCAGAGGCGATGGAGGAAAATCTTTGCTGTTTAACGGCCATGTTGACGTTATTCCTGCAGAACCGAAGAGTGCTTGGACGCACGACCCATGGAAAGGCGAGATAGAAAATGGAAAATTGTATGGCAGAGGGGCTTCGGACATGAAGGGAGGAGTGGCAGCAATGACGATGGCGTTGGATTGTCTGCTGGAAGCTGGCATCAAGCCCAAAGGAGATGTGCTTTTAGAATACGTTGTCGACGAAGAATTGACAGGCTTTGGAACTCTCTCTTGCGTGCTGAGGGGATACAAGGCAGATGCGGGTATAAGTTGTGAAGCAAGCGACCTTGAAGTTCAACCCGCTGCAACCGGGAGCATGTGGTATGAGATTTTGGTCAAAGGCAAGCCCGCGTCAATGTCCAGGCTTTGGGAAGGAGTCAGCGCCTTAGACAAAGGTTATAAGATGGCCAGGGCGGTCTCCGAGCTTCAAGAGCGAAGACTCAAAGAAAAGAACCATCCTCTCTATCCCGATCCGCAGGGTGCACTAGCCTGTTTCGTTGGAAGGTTTGAGGCTGGAAATTACGCCAGCGCACTGCCCACTAACTGTTCAATAAAAGGAAGAATGGGGGTGCTACCAAACGAAGATCCCGATGCAGCTAAAAAAGAGTTTATGGGGTACATCAAAAGATCTGCCGCTAAAGACGATTGGCTCAAAAACGAACCACCTCTGGCAAGATTTACAGGATACTACGCAGAACCTGCTGAAATACCACCCGAGCATCCGATATGTGAGGCTCTTGCGAGCTCATCAGAACTGATGCGGGGAGAAAAGCCTGTAATAAAGGGGCATGAGGGGGCAACAGATGCGAGGTTTTTAATCAAATGGGGCAAGACGCCGACGGTGATCTATGGACCGGGCACAATAACACAGATGCATGCGCAGGATGAGTGGATCAGGACCAATGACCTGTTAGACTCCGTGAAGGTAATGGCACTGACCATTGCGAGGTGGTGCGGAATTAAATGACGCGGACCAGGGGCGTAGAGATGTTTGTTTGTGGTACTCAAAAATGGAGGGAAAATGTTCGGATATCAAGGCAAAGCACTTCATGTTGACCTAACAGCTGGGAGCACAAATACCAAGTTCCTTAAGGAGGGATTCTGCAGAAGATTTGTGGGGGGGTCCGGGTTCGTAGCAAAATATCTTTATGATTTCTTACCTCAGGCGATAAATCCTTTCAGTCCTCAGAATATGATTGTCTTTGCGACGGGATCCTTTTGTGTTACCTCGATCCCATCAAGCAGCAAATACGCGGTAGGAAGCAAGTCTCCCCTAACCAATCTGATAGGAGATTCGGTTTCTTCCTCGTTCTGGCCTGAGAGGCTAAAAAAGTCAGGTTTTGATTTGGTGGCAATCAGTGGTAGAGCAACAAGACCAATTTGGATTCTAATAGATGAGGGATGTGTAACCCTAGAAAACGGAAAAGATCTGTGGGGTTTGTCAACATTTGAAGCCACAGAAGAAATCAAGAATAAGATTGGAGACAAATCAGTTAGCGTTGCGGCAATAGGGCAGGCTGGAGAAAACCTCGTCAGATACGCTTGCATTTGTAATGACTACAGGCAGGCAGGAAGGGCTGGGATTGGAGCTGTGATGGGATCAAAAAATCTGAAGGCAATAGCAGTTAGGGGGTCAAAGCCCGTAGAGGTAGCAGAGCCTGAAAAACTTAGGGAGCTTTCGAGTGAGTACACAAAGCAATTGAGACAAGGAGAGGGGAGTAAAGGATACAGAGAGTACGGCACTCTTGCAGATGTCGGTCAGATGAATGAGCTTGGTTCTTTGCCAACAAGAAACTGGCAGGAATCCACTTTTGATGGTGCAGACAAGCTCGACTGGGACTACATCTCAAAGAGATGGTTAGACCGAAAGTTGCCTTGCTCACACTGCCCCCTGGCCTGCTCCAGACTTTTTTCGGTAAAAGAGGGGAGGTATAAGGGAAGCTCAGCGGTCATGGACTACGAACCTACCTACGCATTTGGACCCAATTGTGGAGTTGATTATTATCCCGCGATCGTTCATGCCTTGGAGTTGTGCGATTCTTATGGAATGGATGCGATCAGCGCAGGAGTTTCAGTTGGATGGGCTATGGAATGTTTTGAGAAAGGGATATTTGACAAGAAAGACACCTCAGGAATAGAGCTAAGATTTGGGAACCATGAAGCAATGACTGGAGTGATTGAGCTAATAGCTGAGCGCAAAGGCATTGGGGACTTGCTTGCGGAGGGAACCAAGGCAGCATCTGAGAAGGTTGGAAGAGGATCAGAACACTTTGCCATGCAGAGCAAGGGGATGGAACTGCCAGGATTCGAAGCAAGAGGGCTGAAAGCCACTGGATTTGGTTATGCCATTTGCACCAGAGGAGGATGCCACGTTCGCTCAGGCTCGTATGATCTAAACCTGAAAAATACGGTGGGAAGATCAGACACCGACGAGAGAATAGGTCCCCTGGTCAAGGAGACAGAAGACTTTGCATCTCTCATAGATTCTCTGCTCATATGCAGACTGACGCGCGGCTTATGGCCCGACTTTGAAGCGAGATTTTCTGGATTAGCCGAGCTCTATGCATTGGTCACGGGCTTTGAGTTCAATTCCTATGAAATGCGAAAGGCGGGCGAAAGGATAACCAATCTCAAGAAACTATTCAATGTGAGGGAGGGATGGAAAAGGGCTGACGACTGTCTTCCGTCAAGAATGGGAGAGCCTCTGCCTGACGGTTCCATGAAGGGAGCAAGAATATCAGGAGCGGAAATGGACGGCTTTCTTGATTCCTACTACAGGGCTAGGGGATGGAATGAGAAAACAGGCATTCCCACTGAAAAAAAACTGAGTGACTTAGGACTAGGGGAATAGGAAAAAAGAGAACATTTGAGCTTAATAGCTCCGTCCCTTTTCAGAACCAAGAGGGAGAGAGCAATCACAATATTTTTAACTTTATTGCCAAGAAGTCCGGTACTATCCCTAAATAGGCTATGAGTGTCGGATAGTGGGGCTATGAAGAGTATCTGAATACCTTATACTCATTCCCTTTGTAGCCCCGCGTGGTGACGTAACTCACTATGGAAAGCCTCGATACGGATGGTACCAGAAGTCCCCTTCCAAACCGAAGGTTTGGTGGGGGATGG
>DUKC01000190.1:588-4432 GCA_013329495.1 Thermoplasmata archaeon | reverse complement strand
TTCTTTTAATCCGCTTGAAAGGGCATAAAGAGAATGATTTTTGGTAACAGAGATGCTTCCCCTCCGAGTTTGGATGTTAAGTATTTTACCCTCGTAAGGGTGGCGTTTTATGGAATTTGCTTTTTTCCATTCACAAATGCCTTCTTTGCTCACAGAAAGACACTCTATCTTTTCAGGGGCTTTATACTCGTGATCTCCCTTTCTATAAATCTCGCTATCGCAAGATTCAAATAAATCTTTTATGTTTACAATTTTTACCAATTTTCCTTCTCTTATTATGATGTCTGTGCCCGCATCAACGCTGTCTCCATAGACTACTCTAATTTTATTGGCTGAGAGAGTTTTTAGCGCATCTCCAAGAATTTTTTGCCCTTGAGTGGTAATGTACGCAGCTCCCCAGAGGTTAAACTGCCTTGAAGTAACCATTGGAGCGCAAAGAATGCCGTGAGTTCCCGCATTTCTGGCCCCCTTTAGCGACTGATACATCTGCTTCAGTCTTTGGTAGGCTTCCTTGTCAGCTTGCCCCTCTGGAGATTTTAGTTCGGCTTTAATCTTGTCAATAAGCTTCATTATTGCACCCATTGCGAGATTTACTAATCCCGGCTCTGAGCTTTTTTTGATTCCGACCATGACTCCTTTGTCAGCGAATTCATCGGTTGAATCCACCTCTCTCCATCGAGAATGATTGGCATTTAGGAAATCAGGCGATAATCTCTTTAACCATACCCAATCCTGGGGTTCCTCTCCTGGTTTTGCCAATCCTATAGAGTCCGCACCGGCATTTACCGCCCTTAGAATGGTGGGATACATTGCTCCCACATCTGCCACAACAACCTTATACCACGGAACAAAGTGCGAAGAGAGGTCGGTGTCTGGTTTCAGCGTCATTCCCCCTGGAATGTGATATCCAAGCATTTCTCCTTCACCCCCCGTTTTTCCATAGATAACCTCTGGATATTCGACCCATTCTGGCATTTCTTCACCGTACTTTACGACTCTCCGAAAGTCTTTACTCACTCCTTCGACACCCTCAACTCTCACTCTCTGAGCGATTTCTTTTCGCGACAATCCCCGCATGCCTTTTTTAGAGATCTCTCCAGCCACGTCATACGCACGGCATAGAGCTGGCATAAGTTTGCGATGATACGTTCCCCTAAGCAAGGCCATGTGGTCCCACAGGTGAACCGCTCCTGTTGGAAGCAAATCTTCAAAAGGCATAGAAGTGGTAAAGGCAAGAGGAAGAGCCTGCTGCAAGAGAACACCCGTAACTCCCATATCTTCCTGCACATCCTGTTCGTTGTACTTCAATGTACGTTCGTCTAACTTGAGTTGGGAGGGCTGGAGATAAATTCGATCTTTTATTTTTATTCCTAAAAATGGAGCAAGTGATTTTAGTGAGTAGTCGTTCAGGAATCTGTAGAACTTTCTTGCTGCATGGTAAGTGTCAAAAGAAGTCGGATAGAAAACAACCGTCCTTT
This sequence comes from Thermoplasmata archaeon, assembly GCA_013329495.1. Classification (GTDB taxonomy): domain Archaea; phylum Thermoplasmatota; class E2; order UBA9212; family UBA9212; genus UBA9212; species UBA9212 sp9212u. The sequence goes on along the minus strand of DUKC01000190.1, from coordinate 2,954 downwards.
CGGGTCTTCCAAAATAGTAAGAACTGCTTGGATAGCTATACCTATCCAAAAAATCCTTGAAAATCGTTCTTTGCAGCCCGGATAGACTTACTCCCCTATCCCGAAGCAACCACTTAATCCGCTCCCAGACATGTTGGTTATCAAAAGAAAGCAAATTGTGTCCTGCGATAATGTCACTCTTCTGTATGACCTTGCAGAACTCGGATAAATTGTCTATTTCCTCATCCTCATTTCGTGCAATAAGCTGAACGACTTCCCGATCTTCGAGATTAGTGGGGAAGTCTAGGAGTTCGAATGAAAAGTCTTCATTCCCTAGATCCTTTTTAGAATTTATGCCAAAAGAAAAACTGGAATAACCCAAAATATCAATTGGTACATTCATTCTATCTTCTTCGTACTGAAAAGTTTCTATGTCATAACTCAAGCAAACTAATTCTTCCTTTCTGCCGTGCGTGTCAAACATCCAAACATCTTTAAAGGCAGATAGGTCAATCAAAGCTCTCTGTTGATAGGGAATGTCATGCTCCGCAGTGAAGAAACCTTCCTGAAACAGATAATCGGAAATTGCAGGAACCTGTCCGGGACGATCAGTATAGACTTTAAAAACTTCTATCTTTTGGTTGAGATTGGCAAAGCTATTGTAGCTTTCAATCTCACCAATCTCGCTTATCATTGAGAGAGGCGAATCAGGCTGTGTGTTCTTCCGCCTGTCAATTAGTGCGCTTCTCTCTTTTTCGATATTCTTATCTTTTTGAACGAAAGCGACGAAGTAAGGTCTATGAAGTTTACTAACCAATAACGGTTCTTTTCCATTTTCGTATACATAAATTGGAGAGACATTTAGCAACATACGTTTTCAAATAGAATAAAGGTTATTTAGAATTTGGCATTTAAAATTTTTGATGAATTAGATCAGATTGCAGGGATAGTGGCAATTGGTCAAATCTCTTCCCATTCCTTCAAAATTGATTGCCATTTGAATTCTTCTATCCCCTCAACTTCTTCTAACCTTCTAATGACTCTTTCATACCCCTTACCCAAGCTCCTCGTTCTCACTTTAGCTATGAGGTCAGTACCCCCGGCAATTGTTGCAATGCTCTCAACACCCTTGATTTTCCATATCTTTTCCATTAGGACCCCCTTGGAATATCCCTGCTTTACATTGATAAAGAGATACGCCTTTACATCTGTCAGAGAGAGCGAGGTTATGCCCAGGATGACCAGTACTATTCCCATCAACTTTATCAATAAATGCAGAGAGTCTGCGTAAAAAAATCTTCCAAGCAAAATCGAAAATGGAATGACAAATATGATTGAAGAGGCTCTTATCGCTTGAGTGACGCTTGCTTTACCAATTCCCAAGGCTCTTATGTAAAGAACATAGGAAAAAAATCCTAATGACATTAACACACCCAGAAGCGGAAAGTATTTGGAAGCTGCATAGAAAGCTTGAAGGAGGAGACTTTTGTCGACGATTAGTGCGATAAGAACAACAAATATTGTGCTGAATATCACGTTCCAAAAGCGAATGTTGATAGAATCATTTGGCTTGTCTCCAAACTTTAATAATTTTAGCTTTCTTTGGTAAATTGACACCACACACCATCCTGGATTTATGATCAAGAACACTATCAGCAGTGCCTTTATATCCAGACCCCCCATTGATAAGGAACTCATTACCGCTCCAAATGTGACTATAATTGCGCATTGAAGTTCAGCCATTGTTGGATTGTTCTTTTCGGCGATCGACTCTATCGACAGCAGATACAGTATCACTATCTGGTTAAAAGGGAGAGCCATCGACGGATCGCCAAACCTTGAAAGAATCAAGTAATATCCAGCCGTTTGAATGGCATTCGCCGCACCTGCTAGTAGGTGGTATGACAACTCCTCCCTTTTGACGAGTCTGATCCTTTTGAATGAAGGGTCTAATTTTGAACCTAGACTTTTTCCGTTGATGGGAAGTGAGAGAATAAAAACAATCAGGAGAGTGATCGGTGCGCCCACTAGAAATACTGCCAAGGCACAGACCCAGTAGTTCCACGAGTTTTGGTGAAATATGAAGCAGATGGTGCTGTCCATAGTGGCAACTATGGCAAGTATGAATGATGAGACTATTGCTAAGACATAAAACAGGTACTTTTTTCTCATTCTTTAGTTCTTTAAAGGGATATTTCTTTTTCAACCACCTGTGTCGTCGTTTTTTCTATGTTGCCAATAAGTTGGATCTTGTCTGTCAGTTTCATCAGACCTTCAAGCGTTTCAACTCCTGCTTTGGTGATTATGTCCCACTCCCCAGTTACCACTGAAATGCTTTCAATGTTTGGAATTTTTCTGAGTTGTTCAAGCACATTTTCCAATTCTCC
>DUKC01000190.1:0-493 GCA_013329495.1 Thermoplasmata archaeon | reverse complement strand
TGATTGATGAAAGAAACTAGTCAAAAAGGCGGTCTATCTTTGATATGTACTGTTCCTCTACAATCACCAAAATCAAATCTCCTTCTTTGAGTGTTTTATCCTCTGCTATAATTAGATCGTAATTTCTTATGAGGGAGAGAATGCTAGCCCCTTTAGGCAGTTTTATGTCTCTTATAGACTTGTAAAGCATTGGGGAGTCTTCCTTAATTAGTTTCCACATTAGCTTCTCTCCCTTTCTTTTTAATGGTATCAGTTTGTTGATAAAATTAAACAGCTCAGAATCTTTTAAACCAAAAACAGAATGAGCCAACACTCTTGCGACAACATCACATTCCAATACTGCATCACTCACACCCAACTCCTCAAAAACAGGTTCGTCTTTCACTTCTTTTATTCTCGCGACCGATCTTTTTATTTTATACCTCTTGGCAAGTTCACAAACAACCAGATTAGTTTTGTCATCTCCAGTAGCGCCTACCAAAACATCTGCCTC
>DUKC01000204.1 GCA_013329495.1 Thermoplasmata archaeon | reverse complement strand
TTCACTTACGAAATATCAATTGTTATTGGTCCAGATAGGGACATACCCGCTCCGGATGTGTATACAAATCCTCAGACGATGGCATGGATGATGGACACTTACTCAATGATTAAAGGGTATGCTGTCCCCGGTGTCGTCACTGGTAAACCTGTCTGCATAGGTGGCTCAAAAGGAAGGATGGAGGCCACAGGAAGAGGAGTTATGTGTACTACGCTCGAAGCGTTAAAACACTTAAAAATGGATCGAAAGGGAGCCAAAATAGCTATCCAAGGGTTTGGAAATGTTGGATTTTATGCAGCAAAGACCTTGCGTGAGAAAGGTTGTAATATTGTTGCATTAAGCGATTCAAAAGGTGGGATTTATAACAAAAATGGTCTAGATCCCCATAAAGTAATGGAACACAAAATAGCGGAAGGTTCTGTTATTAACTATAGCGGAAGCGAGAACCTATCAAATGAGGAATTATTCGGAGTTGATTGCGATGTGCTGATTCCCGCGGCCCTAGAAAATAGCATAACATCAAAGAACGCCTCCAACGTAAAAGCAAAGATTTTGGCTGAAGGAGCGAACGGGCCAACTACGCCTGAAGCCGATGAGCTACTAGACAAAAATGGTGTCTTCTTAGTTCCAGATATATTGGCAAATGCAGGAGGAGTTGTGGTTAGTTACTTCGAGTGGGTTCAAGATCTGCAGTCCTTCTTCTGGACCGAAAGCGAGGTAAACAGAAAGTTAGAGAGCATAATGGTAAACTCATTTGCAGATGTTCTCAATGTGGCTAATAAACGTGGAGTAGATATGAGAACAGCTGCCTATATTCTGGCGCTTCAAAAAGAGGCTGAGATAATTCAGGCCAGAATGATTTGGCCATAGAATTCAAATATCCGAATCGTTTGAAGCAAAAATCTTGGAAAGTTGCACACAGGTTTACCAATCTCAAACCATCAAAAACCAGCACAATCCAAAATAGGTTTGCATCAGAGCGTTACCGTTAAATGGCAAATTTCGGCAATTTTAAACCTTTAGGAGCAACTCTCTTTTTCATAAATACCCTTAATTAATTCTTTACCATGTAACTCTTCAATTTTCTTTTTTATACTGCATAAGGATACATACTGCGGGTCAATCGAAAAAGTCATTTCTGGAGAAAGATAGGTCGTCTTTGTCGCTCCAATACTATCGGGAAATCTCTGGTCCTGCTCTTCCTCCCACTTTATATACTCCTCTATTTTAGAGAATGCCCCAATCGTCAGCAAGTTATACCTTCCAACGCTAGTTTTTATTATTATTGGAATATGCGAGTCAGCAGTCATCGCTTTTATTAATCTGTCTTCGTTCCGTTTGACTTCGCATAAGGATAGGGTTATGACATAATTTGGAGGGGCGAAAAATCTTGGAAAGTTGCACACAGGCTTACCAACAATCTTTTTATCTAAAAGATTTGAGATATGTCTTTCCACAGTCTTCCTTTGCATTCCTACCGCACCTGCCAACAGTTGTTCATTCGTTCTAATCCCTTCTCCTGACATTAGCTTTTTTAGAATTTGAAATGATAAATCATCAAATGCGTAGCCATTCATCTCCAGCCCTTCTCTCTTTAACTCTTCTTCTAGAAAATGTGTTGGGGCGTAAGGCTCGTTTTTTATGACTAGTTTGGTGCTAAAAAATAGGGTATCACTGGGATATCTTACGCCCTTCGGTAGAATCGTCCCTTCTCTTATGAGGTTCTCTCTCCATTTGGTAAAAGAATCTATTCCTTTATGGAATTCGACTAGTAGGGTATTGTATTCTCCTTCTCTTACAAAAAATGCAGCAAAAATGTGTTCATCATACAAAATAAATTCTTCTGTTTTTTTGTCCCTAGGCAAGTCTGCGCGGACGATTGCAATTAAAGGAAATTCTTGAGCCAAATAGAGATAGGAGTACACAGGCCTATTGATAATTTTGTACTTAAGCAGTTTTTCAACTCTATCCTTGATGGTATTCCTGTGCCTGTTTAGAGATTTCGAAAGCTGACTTATGTTTACTGCAACACCTCTTCCCGAGCACAAATTTTCGATAAGCCTTAAGTCACGTAGATTATCTAACATTATTTTTAAATGAATTTATCATTTTTAATACTTTTCCATTTTATTTTTGTGATTTTGGTACAAAAACAAAGGAGAAAAGGTAACAAATTGTTGTTACTTTTTAGAAAAATTTTGATGTTTTTGACAAAAAAACCTTAGAGAGCGTCACTATGCCGTCACAAATTCAATTTTTATTGTAAGCCTGTTCTAAATATCGTTGCCACAATAATATCTTCATGGACCCTAACTTTGAAAAAACTGGAGAAATTAAACTTGACTCATCGGAATTAGCTAGACTATTCCAGGAAATAAATATTTCCGGTCTTTGGGATGACTGGGGACCCGAGTCTGCTGTTCAAGTATACGATCCCAGAGTAAATCTTGAAGGAATACTGGTAATAGATAATATAGTTTTAGGGCCTGGTAAAGGCGGGATAAAGACTTCTCCAGAAATAACCCCCAAAGAGATATTTGAGCTGGCAAGAAGCATGACCTACAAGTGTTCTTTGGCAGATGTAGACTTTGGCGGGGCTTATGCAGGAATTAGAGCGGATCCTTTTGATATTGATAAGGCAAAACTTGTGAAGGCATTTGCAAAGAAAATAGCTCCTTACGTGCCAGATGTGTATATCTCCGGTCCTGGCGAGGGGGTTGGAAAAAAAGAGATCGCAGTTTTTGTTGAGGAAATAGGGGATCTCCGAGGTGCCACGGGAAAACCTGTGGAGATGGGCGGTATGCCACAGGAAACGGAAATAAGGAAATTAGGAGTAAGAGTGGCACTCGAAGAGGGAGTTGGGATAGCACATACTTTTTCTATTCTAAACGAGGTTTCGCAGGCAAGTATTGCTATATCGGGATTTGACAGCATTGGTTTGGGAATTGCTAGATATTTAGAGAGCAAAGGGGCGAAAATTGTTGCAATCAGTGATCGTTGGGGCACAGCTTACAAGAAAGATGGGATTGATGTAAAAAAGGTCCTAAGACATGCTGGTGCAAAATCAAAGAGAAGTTCTGTTAGAAATCTTGGAGGTATAACCCCTCTGTCAAGAGATGGTATCTGGAGTACAGAGTGCGATATATTCGTTTTGACGGCGGGCACCCTTGGAATCAACGAGGCTAACGCCTCTCTGGTAAACGCTAAGTGTGTGATTGAAGCGGAGAACAATTCAATAACGCCTGTTGCTGAACAAATTCTATTCAAGAAAGGAATTTTAGTGCTTCCAGACATTTTGGTTAATGTTTGTGATGCAATAGCTTCATACGCTGAGTACAAGGGCATATCCCCAGAAGAAACCTTTTCGTTGGTTGAAAAAACGACCAGAGAGAAAACGAAATTGGTTACTCAACACTCACTAGAATCTGTCCTTTTACCAAGAAGAGCTGCTTGTGAAATTGCTAAAGAAAGGATATTGGAGGCTATGGAAAGATGAACAACCTCGAAGAATCCATTCAGCATCTACTTTTTTCCTCAAGTTTAGGTCCCATTAGTAAGAACTTAAATGTTCCGACTATTAAGGCAGTTTTTGGGGAATTTCCTATAGATGCTTGGAAGCAATATCCATTAGAGGTTCCAAAAGAGGGCTGCAAAGGGAGTATAACCGGCAGATGCTTCCATGCTTTTGGATTGGCAGTGAAGGAGCCAGTATGGAATACAGACAGAGTTATCAAACTTCCGGTCTATCCAGCTATGCTTTTTAAGGTCACAGAAAGAGATAGCGACAGCGAGTTTTTAAACGCATTAATTCAGGGATGGAGCCTTTTTCACGTTTTTGATGAGGTACCAATTCTAGCTATCGCGACGGGGGTTGCTGGATGTTATTGTGATTCCAGGGAATTTCAGACGATTTCGGTCCTGCCAATCTGGCAGGATTCCGTAGGGAGAATATTGGAGTTGAACTGGGCAGAAGGACCATTGGAAGACTGTATCTCGCCTGAATGGTATTTGAGATCAACCCCTCTTCTGGGATTGGGGAAGGCTATTGAAGAAGCGAAAAAAATTTGCCGCCAAGAGCCACCCTGGGACAATCTTTCATTTTTTATTTATGCGATCCCCCCATTTCTGGGAAGTCTCTTGAGAGGAAAGAGAGTGCGGTGCAATCTCTGGTATGGGTGGAAATACAACCAGTATTTCACATGGAAAGAAGATCTGAATCTCATCTTTTCTAACGTTTTGGAGGCGTTTTATGGAAAATAAAAAACCAAAAGCAAACTCAAAAGAAGCAAATCCCTATGAAACAGCACAAAAGCAAATCGACAAAGGAGCAAGTTATTTGCCCGATGTGCTTCCAGAAATCATCAACAATCTGAAAAAACCCCACAGAGAACTAACCGTAAACTTTCCAGTTAGGATGGATAATGGACGATTGAAAGTGTTTACTGGCTACAGGGTTCAGCACTCTTTATCTGCAGGACCCACCAAGGGTGGCATAAGGTACCATCCCGCCGTAACTCTAGATGAAATAAGAGCTCTGGC
>DUKC01000083.1:5374-5890 GCA_013329495.1 Thermoplasmata archaeon | reverse complement strand
GCGACGGGAGTGGTAAGTTTAGCCGTATCAATGAACCTATTTGTGGGATACAAAAAAAGTGGGTTGAAAGAAACGCTTATGCTGGCTTTATATGCTTTGTCTTATGCCGTTGCCAGCTTCTTGTGGGCGATTGAAGACTCTCTTTTGGTAGGAAATTTTCAAGTCGCTACCGCAGCTTGGATATTTGTGTGCATCCCGGCTTACTTGGGGGTCCTGTTTTCGGTGCTTATAGTTGGAATAAGGCCAAAACTGATAACATACGTGTCATCAGCAATAATTGTAGTTGCAATTATTAGCTTTCTCGTTTTTCCATTAGAATATAAAATTGTTGGAGAAATTTATATATATTATCCAGCAACAATCACGAAATTAATACTAATAGCCGTTGCCGCAATGGCTCTAACACCAGTTATAATATGGATAATTTATGCAAGAGGGATGAACAAATTTGGTGACAAAAAAGAAAGGGACAGAGGAATCACGTTATCAATTGGTTTTTTATTGATGGCTCTTGGT
>DUKC01000083.1:0-5259 GCA_013329495.1 Thermoplasmata archaeon | reverse complement strand
TTTTTTCTCCTCCGATGCTTTTGATACTTAATTAAAGGAGGTAACGACAATTCAAAGAGAAAAATTTGGCGGTGATGAGGCCATCAGCGAAAAAATTAATTATACATGACATATATTATAATTATTTCTCTTGAAATTATTTCTCTTGAGATAACTGATTAGAGAAGAGGACAATTATGAGAATTGCTGAGCACCCAATTCTGGATTTTGAAAGGGGGAAACAGATTACCATTTATTTGGAAGAAAGGCCAATCAGAGCGTATGAGGGAGATACAATAGCTGCCGCCCTTTTTGCGGGAGGAATAAGGGAATTTAGAGTTAGCGAAAAAAAACAAAGGCCAAGAGGATTTTATTGCGCAATAGGAAAGTGCTCCTCATGCCTGATGGAAGTGAATGGAATACCAAACGTTAGAACTTGCATAACCCTAGCAAAGGATGGGATGAGAATAAAGGAGCAAAAAGGTTGGGGAGGATTGACTCCAAGCAAAAAAAAACCTAAGATTGAGTTTTTGCCTGTAAGAGAAACTGATGTGCTGGTTATCGGCGGGGGACCCGCAGGACTAAGAGCTGCTCTGGCATGTGGAAGAACTGGAGTCAACGTAACCTTAGTAGACGAAAATCCTTATTTGGGAGGGCAGCTCCTCAAACAGACCCACAAATTCTTTGGCTCTGAGAAGCAGTGGGCGGGAGTAAGAGGGATAAGAATAGGAGAGGAGCTGACTGATGAGGTAAGAAGGTCGGAGCGAATCGAGGTAATGACAAGTTCAAGTGCTGTTGGGATCTACGAAAGAAGAATTGTCGGGATCTATAAAAGAGGAGAAAAGCTCAAAAAAATTCATCCAAAGGGGATTATAGTTGCAACTGGAGCGCAGGAGAGGATGATCATGTTTGAAAACAATGATTTGCCAGGAGTCTACGGAGCTGGGGGGGTGCAAACCTTAATGAACCAGTATGGAGTGAAACCAGGGGATGATCTCTTGATGGTTGGAGCGGGAAATGTTGGCCTGATTGTTTCGTACCAGCTGCTTCAGGCAGGGGTGAATGTGAAGGCGGTGGTGGAGGCAATGCCAAAAGTTGGAGGATATTTTGTTCATGCCGCAAAATTGATGCGCCAAGGAGTCCCCATTTTAATAAGCCACACAGTGCTGAGAGTTGAAGGAAGAAATAGGGTTGAGAGAGCCGTAATTGCAAGAGTAGACGGGAAGGGTATAGTAAAAGGAAGTGAAAAAACTTTGAAAGTCGATGCGGTTGCCTTGGCTGTCGGTCTCTCGCCAGATTACAGATTGCCTGACCAGGCTGGATGTGAAATAAAATTTGTACCAAAGCTTGGCGGATGGGCCGCTCTTAGGGATGAAAACTTGGAAACAAGCAAAAAGGGCATATGGGTTGCGGGAGATGCGTCAGGCGTGGAAGAGGCGACGACCGCAATGCTTGAGGGAGAAATAGCGGGATATTCAGCATCTCTAAGACTCGGCTTTGGAGGAAAGGCCGAAAGGAAACGGATAGAGGAAGCGAAAAAAGAATTAGAAGAATTGAGAAAAGGACCTTTCTACGTTCATGTAAGAGAAGGGCTGAAAGAGGTGGGCAGATGAAAAGTGAGTGGGAAAAGAAAGGATACCTGGAAGAAAGTGAGGTTGAACTGCCCTCATGGGAGAGATTGAAAAAGGGATCAGCGGCAATCATAGAGTGTCCTCAAGAGATTCCGTGTGATCCCTGCAAGGTGAGCTGCCCAAATGGGGCGATCGAATTGGAAAACTTAAATGCATTGCCTAAAGTCAACTTCGATCTGTGCAATGGTTGTGGGCTGTGCGTTCAAAAATGTCCTGGATTGGCTATATTCCTGCTGCAATTCAAGGGAGATGGGTGCAGGGTGACACTGCCGTATGAGTTTTTGCCCTTACCCAAAAAAGGGGAAAAGGTTATTGTTTTAAACAGGAAGGGAGAAGAAGTAGGGGAAGGGACAATGGTTAGAGTTTTGTCCAGAGAAAAGTCAATGGGTGATACAACGGTTATAACAGTCGAAGTGGAAAAGAAATTGGGAAACAAGATAAGAAACATAAAAAGAAAAAATAGGTAGGTAAATGGCAAAAAACGAAAAGATTGTTTGCAGATGTAACGATGTGACTGAAGAAGAGATAGAGTTAGCAATTGATGAGGGGTTAACGGACCTTGAATCGCTCAGAAAACATCTCAGGATTGGAATGGGAGCGTGCCAGGGAAGAACGTGCATGCCATTGGTTAGAAAAATTCTTGCCGAAAAAACAGGAAAGCCAATTGAAGAGATAAAAGTTCCGAGAACGAGAGCCCCATTAATGCCTTTGCCCATACATTCTTTGATCGGGAAAGAAAAAAATAAAGAAAAATGAGGAAAGAGATAGTGATAATCGGTGGGGGAGTTACGGGCTTATTCACAGCCTATTTCCTTTCAAAGAAAGGATTTGAAGATGTCGTGATTTTGGAGAAGGAATTTGTGGGATACGGTTCAACAGGGCGCTGTGGATCGGGCATAAGGGCTCAGTTTGATAATAAGAAGAATATAGAGGATATGCGACAATCAATCAAAATGTGGGGTGAATTGGCAAAAGAACTGAAATTTGATTTTAACCAGGGGGGGTATCTGTACCTGCATTATGATGAGGAGGAGCTGGAAAAGTTCAGGGAGATAAGAAGATTACAGAATTCTGTAGGCGTTCCAACCCAAACAGTGTCGCCAAGTCAAATAAAAGATATCAACGCATATATAGATGCATCCAAACTCGCCGGAGGCACATTCAACCAAAAAGATGGAAAAGCGGATCCTTTTGATGTTGTTTTCGCTCTTAAAAAATGGTTGGGCAACACTGAAATAGGGATTATGCAAAAAACGGAAGTTATCGGTGTTGGTGTGGAAGGAAAAAGCATAAAAGCCGTAAAAACGTCAAAAGATAAGATAGAAACCGAAACAGTACTGAATGCAGCAGGAGGATGGGCTCCCAAGATAGGAGATATGATGGGAATCAAAATTCCTATTGCTCCCTTCAGGCACCAGGCGGTTATAACAGAGCCCTTGAAGACAGGGGAGGTGGACCCCATGGTGATTGCCCCAAAATACGCTAACGCTTATTTCACCCAGACCAAGGATGGAGGAATTGTTGGTGGGGTTGAAACGCCCCCAACAGAAAAAACAACCTACAGCATGGACGAATCGTTAGACTTTGAAGAAAGAATTGCAAAAATATTTACCCGAATAATGCCTTGCCTGGACCAAATAAGGATAATAAGGCATTGGGCAGGATATTACGCAATGACCCCGGATAACAACCCTCTTCTTGGAGAATTCAAGCTGGAAGGCCATTACCTCGCGGCAGGTTATAGCGGGCATGGATATATGATGGGGCCAGTGGTAGGCAAATCAATGGCTGAACTTATGGTTAATGGAAAAAGTTCGATTGATTTGGAGTATTATGATCCATACAGAATCGAGAGAGGGGAGCTGAGAGAGGTGGCACTGAAGATAGGATAGCTCGAGTTTTTTCTTATGTGCTTTTTATTTTTTCTGTGTCTTTGTTAGTGTGTAGTTCCCTTCCAAACAACATCAGCCAACGCCACGCTCCTTTGAAGTTTAAAAAGCTCTGTAGGGATTTTACGTGTGCCAGATCGCCACTCTATAACGATTTCGATATTCCTCAATAGAAAGTGGCCTGCAAATATCATCCATTTGAACTATGAACTACTAGATCTTTATTCAAATATGCCCCAGTCACCAATCCCAACGAAGGATGGCAATCCGAGAATCATTAATAGCACCAGCATCAAAGAGATGAGATTGTTTTTTATTCTCATCATAAAAATATATAAGTAACCTTTTGCATTAACAGCCATATGGTTCTTGAAAAGCTCGGCGGATCATTGAGAGGCACCATCAACAGAATTGCAAATGCAATTCATGTGAACAAGAAGCTTATCAATGAGGTTACTCGAGAGTTGCAGAGAAGTCTTCTTCAAGCGGATGTGCAGGTAAAACTGGTGTTCGAACTGACACAAAAGATAGAGAAGAGAGCCCTCGAAGAGAAACCTCCTGCAGGCATGTCGAGTCAGGAGCATACGGTAAGGATTCTCTATCAAGAACTTGTAAAAATTTTGGGAGAGAGAAAAGAAATTAGCCTAAAACCCCAGGTCATGCTTATGGTGGGATTGTACGGCCAAGGAAAAACAACGACATGCGCCAAGATCGCCAAATACTTCCAAAAAAAGGGATTGAGGCCGGCGTTTATTGCTGGAGATGTTCACAGACCCGCTGCCTTTGATCAGCTGGCCCAGCTTGCAAAGCAGACAAACATTTCGATTTACGAAGAGATGTCTTCAAAACTCAAGCCAGAAAAAATTGTCAAAAATGGAATTGAAAAGCTAAAGCGCCAGGCAGACTTAATTATTGTAGATACCGCGGGAAGAGACAAGCTTGACAAAGAATTGATAGATGAGATGAAAGCCATTGAAAAGGCGGCCAAACCCCAGGAAAAGATTTTGGTAGTTGATGCGACGATGGGCCAGCAAGCGGGGTCTCATGCTCTGGCATTTCATGAAGCAATAGACTTGACTGGGGTTATCTTGACCAAACTCGACGGAACTGCTAAGGGAGGAGGAGCACTATCCGCAGTAGCTGCAACCAAAGTCCCAATTGCTTTTGTTGGGACAGGTGAAAAGCTAGAAGATCTTGAGAAATTTGAACCCGACAGATTCATATCTAGATTGTTGGGAATGGGAGATCTGAAGTCCTTACTGGAAAAGGCAAAAGAAGTGGAAGTTAAAGAACAAGCGAAAGTTGCAGCCAAACACATGGCCCAAGGAAAATTTACGTTGCAAGATTTGTACGATCAGATGGAATCTCTTTCGTCAATGGGGCCTTTAAACAAAATTTTTGACATGCTGCCGAGCGGGCTAACCCAAAGAGTTGGAACCGGAGATGTCGAAAAACTACAGCGGCAACTGAAGAAGTTCAAGGTCATTATGGACTCGATGACCCAAAAAGAGAAAGAGAATCCGGTCGAAGTTAAATCGTCTCAAGTTACCAGAATAGCGCGTGGTGCTGGGGTCGAGACTAGTGATGTAAGGCAGTTGCTTAGGTATTACAGCAAGTCGAAGAAAATGATGAAAGGGATGAAGGGCAACAAAAGGATGCAAAGAGCTTTGGCAAAGCAATTTGGCTCAGAATGATCTCCTTATTTTTTAAAAACAATCTGGACTTACTCCCTTTCGTATAAAAACTCTTAGCTAGAATAG
>DUKC01000175.1 GCA_013329495.1 Thermoplasmata archaeon | reverse complement strand
TATCCGTAAGTGAGCCCGTTGTTGCATAACCTTATTTACGCCACCTTGGTCCCATCGATGGCTATAGCCATCCTCCTTCATTTCTTTCCTCCTTCGTTTCTTATCTCTTTCCCCCTTCTTTTCTTATTACGTACTCATGCAAGAACGACTTTAACGCTCTCGGGATCGACCTCATTAATCCCGTATGGTCGCAGCATGATGCCAAGATGCCTAAGACCGTTGTTTATCGCTTCTTTTTATCCAACGGGACATTTACCCTAATTAGCTCCGTCGATCAATCGATCGATCTAACACCCATCGTCTCCATAAAGTGATGCTAGAGCCTCCATAAGTGATACTAGATCATCGATTTTATCACTTAAATTCTCTCAAACACCAGATCTCTCGAACCCCCCTCGAGATACTTTAAAATATCAGAAACAGTATATTATAATTGGTGGCAAGATGAGCAAAATGAAAAAATTGGCCGTAATCCTGGCCATAGCGCTTGTAATACCTCTTGTGCCCCTGACGGTTGGACAATCCCCCAAAGAAAGACGCAATGCTGCGAACGCCTACTTGGAGAAAGGATGGGAGGATCTGGAGGGATTAGAGATAAAGAGATTTGAATTTTACGAGAAGACCTTTAAACTTCCTAATTCCCAAATAACCGTATCTTCCTATCCAAAAAGGGATCAATTGAATACGCCCAAGGAGTGGGCAGCTCTTATGTTCTTGGATATGAAGCTTATGTACTTCAAATATGGATTTATACCTGAGGGACAAGGGCTTGTCCTTAAGCGCTACAAGAACACAATCGGCATATACTCCATAGTTTTCCCTCAGGAAAACGTTGGTTATTGGGTATATTCAAAGGATGTACCCACCGTCTACGACTTAGCAAAAAATCCCGCGCTTATGGGCCCCTATTTTGGCGGGATAACTGATTGAATCATAGATGAATCGAAACCAGTCCCCACGTTCGAGGAGCCAGAGGTGACGGAGGAGATGCTAGGGCTGCTATCCCGTACCGAGTTGATCAAGGAGCTTTCCGATAGGGTGAGCGCCCTCTACGTCGAGGAGGGGGCTATGCAAAAGAAAGTAGACGAATTGAGAGGACCTTTGACGCTTACAGAGTATGTGTCTTCTCTTGAAGATAAGAGGGGTTACCTAATCTCTGAGATCGAGAAGTTGGAACCCTATAAGCTGAGCTTGGAAGAGGATTTAGCGCTTAGGAGAGAAGTTGAGAGGCTCAGGTCATCTATCCGCAACAGGGACAAGGAGATCGAGAGGTTAAGGCATCGGATAAACGCTTTGGAGGATGATATCCAATATAAGAGTAAGGAGATCGATCGGCTAAGGGATCAGATAGAGAATCTGAGGAACGAGATAGAGACTCTGAGGAACGAGATCTACTACAAAAATAGGGAGATCGATCGGCTAAGGGATCAGATAGAGGATCTGAAAAGACGAAATCCTTGAGAAGGATGGAACTTGGGAGATTCAAGAGGAAGCAGATCTTGGAAGAGGAACAGGATCTTGAAAAGTGGGTAGCCAATGCGCCTAACAACACCGAAAAACTCGAGGGCCAGGTGAAGGTGGTAAGCCCCCTTCTGTTTTTGCCTTTTTGTAAGGCATAGACAGCATTCGACTATGCACCCTACCCGCCGGTCCCTGAGCTGGTCATTCCGACCTATTTGGGCTTGCTCCGGGGCGAGGACCGTTTCATCGTTTCCATGGGGGTCCTCTCTTCTTCAGATCATTGCTCCATCCCCATGGCCGTGCCGTTTCTGTTCCCTCGCCAAGACTCTCGCCTAGGTGGCTTGCGCCACATCCCCGCTCGATGGAGGGGGGACTTTCCTCACCCAACCTTTTGGCTACAAGAGGTTTTATCCAAAACAACCACCTGGTTTCTTGGATTAAACCTTCTTTGCCAGCCAAAGAAGGTTTAGCGTCAGCTGTCCCTCTTCTCCTGGTCCAAAAATAAATGGACTTGAGGATTTATAAACTTTGGGTGTGTGGCTAGATGGGCGATCAGCTTAATATCAATTTTAGGAATCCCTCCTCATGAGTTGAGCCTCTGGGAATTATGTGAGAAATTCAAAGGAGGTGTTAAGTTTAGGGCCTCATCAATTCCTATCTCATCAGTTTATCTCATAAGTTTCTATCCAAAACTTTTAGTACTAACTTTGTAATACTAGAAGGGTGATAAAGGTTTACTGGCCAGATAAGCTAGCACGGGACATCGTGGGCAGGAAAAAATACAATTATTTGGATAAGGAGATACCAAAAATTAAGAAATTCGTTTTAAAGAGCTCCACCTCAATTTCCGGCGTTCCTCACATAGGGAATGCTTCAGATGTGATAAGACACGATGCTTTGTTTAGGGCTCTCAACGGGATGGGTAAACCAACCAGGTTGCTTTGGGTGGCTGAGGACATGGACGCTCTTAGAAAAGTCCCAGCAGGCATCCCACCAGAATTTAGGAATTATCTAGGTATGCCAGTGGCAGATATTCCCTGGGTAGATGATAAGAGTTATAGTACGCATTTTTCCGATTTGTTCATAGAAAGTTTTGAGGATTACGGGGTTAAGGTTGAATGCAAATCTACTGCCAAGGCTTACAGATCTGGCGAATTCACCAAGGGAATCAAAACAATTATGAAAAATTTAGATCTAATCAAAGAAATATGGAATAAATCCAGAGAAACCCCGTTGCCCGCGAATTGGAACCCGTGGAAGCCCGTTTGTGAGAACTGTGGTAAAATCATGACCACTGCGGTAAAGGGTTTTGATGAAAGTGGAGTTTCTTACAAATGCGAGGATTTTAAATTCAAAGAATACGGAAAAGAGGCTTATACAAAACTCTCCGGCTGCGGTTACGAAGGAGAGAGCAAGTTCAGCGATGGGGACGGGAAGCTTCTCTGGAGGGTGGAATGGGGCATGGAATGGGCCACTTGGGGAGTCTGCTTTGAAGCAGCGGGCAAGGAGCATTTCATGCCTTCCAGCTCTTTTTGGACCGCCGGTGAGGTCTGTGAGAGGGTTTTCGGTTGGCCAGAGCCACACCCATCTGAAAATCCACTGCAACCTTATGGGTACATGACCGTAAGCGGAGAAAAAATGTCGGCTTCCAAGGGTAATGTTGTTGCCACTTGGGACTGGCCGAAATTTGCCCCGCCCCAGATACTCAGGTTGATATTTTTGGAAAATCCCCGAAGAACAAAGGATTTTTCCTACCTTAAAATACCTCAATACGTTGACGAATATGACAGGTTACAGAGGGTTTACTTCGGCGAGGAAAAAATAGATAATGAGCGAGAAAGAGAAAATTTAAAAAGATTGTATGAACTGATCGAAGTGGAAATTCCCGAAAAAATGCCTGTTCAAATCCCTTTCTCTTCAGCGGCGGCGGTCAGTCAAATTTATAACCCAAAAGAATCCCCTGAAAAGGCTCTCAACTTGGCGAGGCGGGTCTGTGGCATACGAAAGAAGCTCTCCGAAGCTGACAAAAAAATGATCTTGGAAAAAAGATTGATAGTCGCAAGGAACTGGGTAGAAACGTATGCGCCCCAAAATTACGGAATAGCGATTCAAGAGAGGGTCCCTGCTGAGATAAAGAGAAGCTTCTCGGAAAAACAAAAAGCAGCATTGAGAATCCTTTGTCAAGAGCTCGAAACGAAAGAGTGGTCTGAGGCGGGCCTCGAAAACAGGATCTACGCACTGAGAGACGAAGTCGGCATCAGTTCAAAAGATTTGTTCCAATCCATCTATCTTGCCTTGATAGGGGAAAAACAGGGAATCAAAGCGGCTGCCCTCATCTGTGCAATCGGTAAGGACAAGGTTTGTGGAGTTTTAAAGCAAATTTAAAAATTGAACCCGTGTGGTCTTCACTTAGCTGTGGTTGTTCCCCGCGCCGTGAGATGAGTGCTGCAAGACACGATTCCTCTTTATATCTTATTATCCCGAGCGTATCTTATTATCCCGAGCGTATCTTATTATCCCGAGCGTATCTTATTATCCCGAGCGAGCTCTTCGTTATATCCATATTTTATCGCATTTGTTGGACAAACTTCAATACATGCTCCACAGGACCAACAATCCGGTAAAAAATATCTCCTCTTCTTTTCGTAAATCCCTTTCATCGCCTGGGTCGGACAGATCTCGACGCACTTCTGGCACTTTGTGCACTTATCTTCAATTATTTTTATTTTATTTATCGCTACATTCTCTAACAGCCAAGAATACAATCCAAATGGACATATAAACTGACAAAATGGACGATAAATAAACAAGCTTGCCAATACAAAAATCGGTGACGAGTATAGAGCAAATACGGCCAGGTCATGGACGTTATATATCTTAAAGTAATTGACATGGTGGTATATCACGAAATTTTTAATTCCCACCCCTACACCGAATAATAGAAGCAGAAATAAGATAAAAAGGGATAGTCTAATTGAGAGCGATACCACAAAAGGTAGTTGGAACTTATATTTCTTCTTGAAAATTGGAATATTAAATATGCTCTCTTGTAAAGTACCTAACTGGCACCCCCAGCTACACAGCATCTTACTCCCCACGACCGAAAATAAACTGAATAAAATAAAGCTGACGATTACGGCTTTTGGATCGCCCTCCATGTTGTTGAATACTTTAAAGAGTTTTACTATAGACTCCATCGGATTTGGCGTGGCTCCAAGTAACACTCCAAATACGAGTACCGTGAGAAGTAGAATAACGATGCGAAATCTTTTAATATTTTTTAGGGACAACACTACATTAAGGACCAACGAGATCCAGATGGCCCAGAGGACGTATTTCAAGACGTTAACTATCGGGCGATCTTCCTCCATGATGTGCTCTAGGGCATGCTCGATTTTGGCAGCATCTATATCCAAGTTTTTTATTGGCACGTCTAGGGGGAGATCCCATGCCGTCATATCTTCGTGACTTAAAATGTGGAGTATTTCTTTTGCAGGGACGCCATTCCTCCTCGCTAACTCCTTCAAAGTCAGATCCGTAGAGAAATACAGGTCCTCTTCGACTCCTATAGCATCCCATTCCATAAATGAGGCTAAAACAATCGTTATAGCTATAATGCAAATAGATAAAATGGCATTCTTCTTCATAATGTCCCCCTAATAGCTAAAATCGTTGCACCTGTGTGCCATCTATTGAACATGACGAAGTTATCGGCTTTAAGTTTAAAGTACTTTTGTTCAGGGAGATGGAGACTACCGACCTTTTGAAAGAATTTCAGTTTCAAGCTATTACGTCTCAAGTTACCAACTTTTTATTCTAAGATCCTATAAGCCTCCTCTTTTGTTTCTGTCTTCTCTTCCCCTCCTTTCTCTTCTCCTC
>DUKC01000025.1 GCA_013329495.1 Thermoplasmata archaeon | reverse complement strand
AGAGACCTGATATTTTTCAACATAATTGCCATGGTGGGCTTGAGGTGGATCGCTCTTTCATCACGGGAAGCGGGTTGGTCTGCTCTCATACTCTGGATGATAGCCATACTCTTTTTCTTCATACCTCAAGCATTGGCAGTTTCGGAGTTGAACAGGATAAAACCCGTCACCGGCGGTCTATACGTTTGGGCCAGAGATTCGCTTGGTGAATTCAATGGTTTTATGAGCGGGTGGTGCTACTGGACAAACAACTTCATTTATTATCCTTCCCTGCTCGGGTTTGTAGCTCCCACAGTTGCATATCTAGCAGGAAGAGCCGATCTTGCCACAAACAGATGGTTTGTGATGGGCATAATCCTGATATTTCTTTGGGTGGCTGTCATAATAAATATTATAGGATTGAAACCAACAAAGAGGATGGAAAACCTTGGCGGCATGACCACGATAGCGGTCTTTATCATAATCTTAGTGCTGGCGATCATGCTGCTTTCCTCAAGAGGCATCCAAAATAGCCTTTCACCGATCGATTTTGTTCCTCGGGGATTGAGCTCGATAGGAATCTGGTCCGCACTCTGCTTCGCGCTAGCCGGATTTGAGTTAGTGTCCACCCTAGGAGGCGAAATAGAACAGTCAAAGCGAACGGTATACAAGAGCATATCGATCTCCGCTGTGGGCATTGCCATTATCTACCTGGTAGGAACCTTCTTTGTGATGGCCTCCATGCCTAGAGCAAACATCGCGGTGGACATAGGAATTCAGGAGACTCTAAAGTCTTTAGGGGATACCATGGGAGCATCTTGGGCAGCCAACCTAGGTTTTGTGCTGCTTATCATTGGAGGGATGGCTGGTGTGGGTGCCTGGCTCGCGGGCACATCGCGCATCTCCTATAAGATCGGCATAAACAAGAGATTACCTGGATTCTTCAGTGCAATTCATCCCAGATGGAAAACTCCTCATTGGTCAATTCTGTTCCAAGGCATAATAGCTTCAATCCTAACGGTTGTCGCGTACACTTGGGCTCAACCCTCCGAAGAGGTTCTGCTGGGTGAAACAGTTCTTGAGACGATGGCCACCACCTCCGCTTACAGGATTCTGGTCGACATGACCATCATCATTTACCTTATTCCTTTTGTGTACCTCTTTCTATCCTTTTTAGCGATAAAGCTGAGGGATAAAAGCAGTGAGAAAGGATACATTCCTGGAGGGAGAGCCGGAGTGTGGATACTTGGAATCATGGGTTTGGTAAGCAGCCTGATAGCTATCGCGATGCCCTTTGTTGATGCGGTAGCGGACTTTTCCTTAGGGAACATGGTTATTCTGGTAGGGGGAACGGCTCTTTTCTTGGGGGTAGGCACCCTCGTCTATTGGCTCTCTTCTCGAAAATTCCCAGTGAAAGAAGGTAAAGGATAGATCAAAGGCAGTACTAATAAGGAGAACATCTCTCGGCTAATATGGGTGATGAAGAAGTCAACGACATGCTTAAAGGACACCTTGGGGCATTAACGGGGCATGGAAGAGCAGCCATGTACAAGGTTACAGCACAAAAATAGAACTAGTCATAAAGCGACCCTCCCGAAAAGTCAAAGTTGAGGAAGCAACTATGCTGAGTAACATTAATATTCAACAGGAAAGTTATGTGATATTAAGTGGTTGTTAAAATGCGTAGGAAACTAAAAGTTGATGAGAATGGAAGGTGTTATTACCAATTAGACGAGGCCTTGTGGCCCTTGGTCACAAATTTTCGAGGAGAGCGGGCTTACTCTTGCAGCGTGCAGACAGAGATCGACATGACAGAAGCGGATGATTTCAGGAAGAAAGTAGAGAAAGAAAGCGGCACTCATGTCAGCTTCAATTCTTTGATAGTAAAGGCAGTAGCGAATGCATTGGAAGACTTTCCAATACTGTCTGGAATGCGAACGGAGAGACTCGACAGAATCCTATGCTCAGATCCAAAAGAGATAAGGACAGTTCTTCCGATCCAGTTGGGAGATACTGTTTACGCGTTGGTTATCGAGAAGGCAAACCAAAAGGGGTTAATTGATCTATCGAAAGAGCTGAATGAACAGATAAAGTTGGCAAAAGAGGGTTCTCCTACAGAATTGCATCATTGGAACAAGCCTATGTTCTGCATCAGCAACGTGGGAACGATAGGACACGTAGACTCTTGTTTTGGGCAGATGGGAGGAAACTTAACGAGCGGGTTAGTGATATGCAGCATCTCGAAGAAACCCGTTGTCAAAGGGGATGAGATCGTTATCAGAAAGATGATGAATGCAATACTTTGTTGGGATCACTTCGCGATGATGGCAAACACTCCAATAGAATTCTTGAATGAGTTGAAGAGGAGATTGGAGGCGCCAGATACTTGGCTGGTTTGAAGAAATTACTGAAAATTGAGCAGAGCTATGAGCAGACCCAAAGAGAAAGGAAGTACTCCTCTCGTTTGATGCTTATAGAGCCTCCCTCCCCTTTTTCCAGCAAAAGGCGCAGACACAGGAATATTAAAGTATCACAAATGTATATGTCTCTGGTATGTCTCCTGTAACATCTAGCTTTGATCTGGTCCCGCCTTTTAACGTAAAAAATGACAGACTGTACATTGGAGAGAGCGACAGCGTTAAACTTGCCGAGAAGTACGGCACTCCCCTTTTTGTCATAAGTGGTGACAGGTTTGAGGATAATGTGAATGAATATGCAAACAGCTTTAGGAAACTCGGAATATCTAAGGAGAAGTTTATAATAGCATATGCCGCAAAAGCCAACACCAATCTCTCTTTACTGAGGTTTGCAAAGAAAATGGGTCTGGGTTGCGACGTTTCCTATGCCAATGAGCTCTATGCTGCTTTTGATTCGGGAATATCGCCGAAAAAGATTTTCTTCAATGGCAATGCAAAAAAACAGGACGCTTTGCTAACCGCCATCGAGCTCGGCGTCATGATCAATGTCGACAACTTGACAGAGCTTAACGACCTCACACACCTCACTAAAAGTGGAAAAAAAGCAAGGATAAGTATAAGGGTAAACCCTGAGACTTCGGTGAACACAGATCCCGCAATAGCAACTGGAGTTGCTAACAGCAAATTTGGATTGAACTTTAAGCTTGCAGAAAAAGCATATGAACTTGCAAGATCCAGCAATCTAGGCATCGAAGGGATGAACATGCATCTTGGATCACAAATAACAAACCTAAAAGTCTTCGAGGAGGGGGCCAGGAAACTTGTAGATTTTGCCAAATACATTGAAAAGAAGCTTGGAATCGAGTTTCGCTACCTCAATTTTGGAGGGGGTTTGGGAATATCCTACGCAAAGAGCAAAGCAGAAGAGGGTAAAGTGCAGGACGCATACAAAGAGAGACTTTTAGAGCGCCGGCCAAATCTCTATTGTTCAATAAGCAAAACTGACTATGTTAGAACCCTGACGAACTCTTGCTCGTCAATAAAGCACGATTTCACTCTGGTAATAGAACCCGGAAGGAGCATCGTTGGCGATGCAGGTATTTTGTTGGGTCGGGTGAAGAATGTTAAGCAAGCCAACCCATTGCAAGTCTCTTTAGATATTGGTGCAAACCTGGTCCTTGTGAGCATCTTGTGGAAAGAACACAACAACATTGTTGTTGCCAACAAAGCGGGAAGAGAACCAGAAAATGTTGTGAGATTTGTAGGTAATCTCTGCTATTCTGGAGATGTTGTTTCCCCTTTGTATTGGAGCATGCCCCAAATGGAAAGAGGGGACATCGTCGCTGTGCTGGATATGGGGGCGTACCACTGGTTCCATGCGTGCCGCGGAAACTCTGTGGAATTACCCGCATCTGTTATGGTGTATAAAAACAAAGATTATTTGATAAGGGAAAGAGAAAGCTATGAAGATGTTTTTAAGAAAGATCTTGTTGTTGACCTGTGAGTAAAATCTCCCGCAAAAACAAGCACAATTAAATATCAACAATCCCTTAACCTCACGCTTAAAGCAAGGAGAGCGAGGTTCATGGATGCTATAAAATGTTTGAAGACGAGAAGAAGCGTAAGGCGATACAAAAAAGAAGCACTTGGCATGAAAGATCTCAAGGACATCCTAGAATGTGCGATCTTGGCTCCGAGCGCTGACAACAGGCAACCCTGGGAGTTTTTCGTTGTTCGGGACAGGGAGAGGCTGACGAGACTAGGAGAAATCTGCACCTACGGGAAGCACATAAAAGATGCAGCATGTTGCATAATAGTGACTGGAGATGAATCGAGGAGCAAGCGCATAGTCGAGGACTGCTCTGCAGCAACAGAAAACATACTTCTGGCTGCGCATGCTCTAGGTTACGGAACCTGCTGGGTGGCAGGTTGGAACAAGGGATACGAGAGTGAAGTCATGGAGCTCATCAACGCGAAAGAGGTTAACCCTAATCTAAGGTTGCTTTCTCTGGTACCTGTAGGGGTAAGAGAGGGAGCAGAAGCGACGAGAACCGCGAGGAGCTTTGAAGAGGCAGTGCACTTCCTTTGAAATTTGATGTTGGGCAGGACACTCCCGAACCTTGCTTATCCCCGCGGTATGTCTTTGTGGGCAAGAAAAAGCAAAGGCTAGAATGAAAAAAATTCATAGAGACAACGTAGAACCATTTGTCACCAAAGATAAGGCTGAAACAAGAGAGCTAAATCATTCAAAAAAGATGAGCCTGGCGGAAGCGACCGTCAAGATGGGTCAAACCACCGAACTTCATTATCACGCAAGGTCAGAGGAGATCTACTACTTTCTTGAGGGAAATGGATTGATGGAGATCGAGGGAGAGAAGGAGGAAGTCTCTAGGGAACATGCAATCGCAATCCCTCCTAAGAAGATGCACAGGATAACCAACCTTGGAAACATTCCCCTGAGATTTTTGTGTTTTTGCAGCCCGCCTTATTCAGATGAGGATACTGTTTTGGTGGGGAAGTAAAGAAAGTCTAAACTGATATGCAGTCATCAGAAGGACAGCACTGCCATGTCTGTCAAGTACTTGACCATGCAGGCATGCTCAACTGAGCTGAGAATCACGTAAGCTTCGTCAACAGTTGCTCCACGAGCAAAAGTTCCATGACCTTGAACTATGACACCTTTGTGATGGCGAAGGGCTTTTGCTGCATTGTTTGCCAACTCTTTTGAGCCAATACCTCCCTTTATGACGGGGATCTCATGAAGAAAGTACACGCTTTCAGAATCATTAGGCACAATCGAATCTCCTGGCTTGAAGAGCATCGATTCCACAACAGCATACGTTGAATGGCCGTGCAAAATGGCCAGGGCAGAGGTCTCTTTGTAGATAGTCCGATGGACATTCACTTCAGATGAAGCAATCACATCAAGCTCGTCAGGAGAAGTTACATCCAGGGGCACGGTAATTATCTGTCCTTCAAGCTCATCAAGCATGCTGCCTGTTGTGCTGATCAGCATCTGGTCCCCAACTCTTTTGCTTACGTTTCCAAAGTGGGAATGAACCAATCCTGATCCAACCATCTTTTTTCCATATTTTATGAGTTCTTTCATTTTATATCCCCAACTGTTTCAATTTTCGCTTGGAGGGCACTCCTTCCTCATCCCATCCACGCATATGGTAATATTCTTCAAGTGTCTTTAAAAATTCTTCTTTGTTTATGCCCCTGTCATCCAGCTCTTCAGCAAAGAACCTCCCAGGCAAAGTGTCATCAACCCTTCCAAAACCCTCTCTTAAGTTGTAGAGTCGTTCGATGTTCCATATTCTTTCGCCGGTAAGCATCAAGTCGTCAGGAGAATACTCTACACCAGTCACAGCGCTCAGTATTCCTGCATACTCCTCCTCTCCCGCACCAAAGAAAGCAAATTTGCACACGACAAGCGAATCAACAGCCGCAAACCTGTCCTGAAATATCTTCGCGTGGCCTGCTTTTCCCGCGAAGGTGTAAGGGTCGATAGCTTTTGGTTTTCTGAGTATCTCAGGGGCAACAAGATACGCCCTTGTGTGGCATCCCCCTCTGTTGGAGGTGGCATAGCTAAAGCCCAACCCCTTCACCCCTCGCGGATCATAGCCAGGCAGCTCGAGGCCTTTCACCTGCATCGACTTTTCAGGAAATCCTTCTGACTCTGAGAAGGACTTTGCCCCCTCACCGAGACTTTTTCCGACACCCTCCTTTTCACCGATTAGCCTCACCAAGTCCACGAGTTTCGAAGAAGGAATGAGTCTATTTTGAATTTCCGAGTAGGCACCCAAGGTGTTCCCTACGGAAATTGTGTCAAGCCCATAATCGTTACAGAGTATGTTCGCCTCGACAATTGCACCGTAGTCACTATTCTTTATGTTTGGGCCCATCAAAGCAATTGTTTCGAATTCAGGAAGTTCTTTTCCTTTTTTATCCTCCCTTTTGCATGCGATGGGGCAGGCATAGCACGCTTTTTTTAGGGGGGAATAATTTTCGATAATCTTTTTTGCAAAGAGGGGCGCTGGATCAAAGTCCGACCCTCTAAAATTGTCTACCGGAAGAATCTTCATCCAGCTCGTGATCTTTACTAGGAAAGGAGTTCCAAACACAGCTAGACCCTTGTTTATTGTGGGACACGCAATCAAAAGTCTATTGATTGAATCTCTTTGTTTAATAAACTCGTCCCGATCGAAGATTTCAATTTTTCCTGAGCCTTTTACTGTTATCGCTTTCAGGTTCTTTGAGCCCATCACTGCACCGACTCCTCCCCGACCAAATGCGTGCACTCCATCGGACATTATCGATGACACTCTAACGCGTTTCTCCCCAGCTCTGCCGATACAGAGCACGCTTCCTTTTTCCTTTAAAACATGATAGGTCCCTTTTGCATTCTTCCCCCACAGGGACGAGGCATTCCTCACCTCAACCTCCTCATCCTTGACCTCGATAAAAACCGGCTTTGGGGCTTTTCCCTTAACAATCACTGCGTCATATCCTGCCTTTTTCAAGGAGGGGCCAAATGATCCTCCACAGTTAGAGTCAAACATTGTGCCTGTTAGCGGTGACTTTGTTGAAAGCGAAAACCTCCCTGAAGCAGGGGCAGAGGTTCCTGTTAGCGGTCCCGCAGCAAACACAAGCAAATTCTTGGGAGAGAGCGCATCAACCTCCCCATTCTCATAAATGATCTTCGCTCCCAATCCCCGACCACCAACATACCCCCTCAATAAGGAATCCTCTGGAGCAAAATTCTCTATCTTTTGGTTTGAAAGGTCAATTCTAAGAACCCTTTTTTTCCATCCAGACATACTTATGCAGAGCGTGAGAGCAATTTATATCTTTTCCTCTGGATCGCTAGCCACTCGTTAGGCAAGAATAATCGGGCGTTCAATAGATCTAGGACAAAAGGGGTTAAGCCTTGTTAGGAAAGGTAAGAGATAGAAAGCATGACGTTGGGTAGGAAGAAATTTATACCCTTCCCTAGGTATTCGTGTCTTATGGGATTTGAGAAAACCCTTAAGGTCAAGGATCTAGTCCTTTTCAATATAATTGCTATGGTAGGCCTAAGGTGGATCGCGCTTTCCTCAAGGGAGGCAGGATGGTCTGTACTCATCTTATAGATGATTGCCCTAATCGCTTTCTTCATACCTCATGTGTTAGCAGTGTCTGAGCCAAATAGAATAAAGCCCACCACCGGTGGCTTATACGTTTGGGCCAAAGATTCGCTCGGTGACTCCAATGGTTTTATATAAAAAATCCTGCTGGTTACTTCAGCCGATTTTCATCTTTTAAGAGGCTGTCCCGCAATTCAACCTCAGTAAATATTCTTCAAGCTTAT